>CAZVOS010000161.1:0-6557 GCA_964628845.1 uncultured Bacteroidales bacterium
AAGTTTTCTCAGTACCAATAGAAGAACTTTTTATTTTTGAAAACAAATAAACCTGTAAATAACAAAAATATGAAGTATAAAAAATAAAAGGGCAATTAGTTTCTATTTGATGCTCAATTAGAGCAATTATTGGAGTTAAGGACTGGAATAAAATAACAAAACAGAAGCAACATTATTTAATGCTGCTTCTACTTTATATTACTTTAAGTTAGGGAATAAAAAGCTATTTAACTTTTTCAACTATGGCTTTAAAAGCTTCAGGATTATTCATTGCTAAATCGGCCAAAACTTTTCTGTTGATAAGAATATTGTTTTTTATTAATTTGCCCATAAATGTAGAGTAGGATAAACCATATTCTCTTACACCTGCATTGATACGAGTAATCCACAAACTTCTAAAGTTTCTTTTCTTTGTTTTTCTATCGCGATAGGCATACAATTGTCCTTTTTCATAAGCATTTTTGGCAACAGTCCAAACATTTTTCCTCCTACCAAAATAACCTTTAGTCTTTTTTAATAATTTTTTTCTTTTTTGTCGCGAGGCGACTGCATTTACTGAACGTGGCATAATTCACTGTTTTTTTTGTTAAAGCGTCCTTCTTCTAAGGTTCTTATGTGGCTTTAACAATGGTTAATACTTAATTAATTAACGACAAAGCACTTTGTTTATACGTTTCTCATCCGAACTATGAACAAGAGCAGAATACGATAAATTACGTTTTCTCTTTGTTGATTTCTTAGTCAGGATGTGGCTTTTATAAGCGTGCTTCCTTTTGATTTTACCAGATGCAGTAATTGAGAATCTCTTCTTTGCACTGGATTTTGTTTTCATCTTTGGCATTACAGTATAATTTTATATTTGATTATTGTGTAAATTTATTTTTGTTTTTTAGGAGAAATGATAATAATCATCCTTTTCCCTTCCATCTTAGGTAACATCTCTACTTTTCCATATTCAGAAAGCTCATCAGCAAAACGTAACAGTATTATCTCACCTTGTTCCTTATAAATGATACTCCGGCCTTTGAAAAACACATCCGCTTTTACCTTAGCACCTTCTTTCAGAAATTTAATGGCATGATTTAGTTTAAAGATAAAATCATGGTCATCGGTATTAGGGCCGAAACGTATCTCTTTTACTACTACTTTAGCTGTCTTGGCTTTTATTTCTTTTTGCTTTTTCTTTTGTTCGTAAAGAAATTTTTTATAATCAATAACTTTACAAACGGGTGGGTTAGCACTGGGAGAAATCTCCACCAAATCTAATCCCAAATCATAAGCAATATTTAACGCTTCTCTCAGACTACAAATCTGTGTTTCAACATTTTCACCTACGATACGCACAACAGATGCCTTTATTAATTCATTTATTTTATGCAGTGGTTCTTGCCTGCCTTTGTTGAAGCGTTGATTTCCCTGAAATTGATTGTTTGTAGCTATATTATTGTCCTCCTATTTTTAATTAAACCTTTTATTATTTAAATTTTATTAAATTATTTATTTCCGTATTTATAATGTTGATAAACTCATCAATAGTAAAAGTTCCCATATCACCAACACCTTGTTTTCGGACAGAAACAGTAGAAGCTTCTTCTTCTTTTTCACCTAATATAAGCATATAAGGGATTCTCTTCAACTCAGCTTCCCGTATTTTCTTACCAGTTTTTTCGCTTCTGTCATCAATTAAAGCTCGGATATCAGAATTTTGGAGCAAAGATAATACTTTTTTTGAATAATCAATATATTTTTCACTAATAGGCAAAATACTGACTTGTTCGGGTGCAAGCCATAAGGGAAACTTACCAGAGCAATGTTCGATAAGAACAGCAACAAAACGCTCCATAGAGCCAAAAGGCGCACGGTGTATCATTACTGGTCTGTGTTTCTGGTTGTCTGCTCCCACATATTCAAGCTCAAATCTTTCGGGCAGGTTGTAATCAACCTGAATAGTCCCCAGTTGCCATTTACGGCCAATAGCATCTTTAACCATAAAATCAAGCTTAGGTCCGTAAAAAGCGGCTTCACCTTTAACCATCGATGCTTTAAGCCCTTTTTCTTCACAGGCCTCTATGATGGCTTGCTCAGCTCTCTCCCAGTTTTCGTCTGAACCAATATATTTATTCTTATCCTCAGGGTCGCGTAATGAGATTTGTGCTTCAAAATCGTTGAATTCCAATGCTTTAAAGATATAAAAAACAATATCAATCACAGCTTTAAACTCATCCTTAAGCTGGTCGGGGCGGCAAAAAATATGGGCATCATCCTGCGTAAAGCCACGTACTCTCGTTAAACCATGCAATTCACCACTCTGTTCGTAACGATACACTGTACCAAATTCTGCATAACGTATGGGCAAATCTTTGTACGAATGTGGCTGTGAACGGTATATCTCACAATGGTGTGGACAGTTCATGGGTTTGATAAAAAACTCTTCTCCTTCGGCTGGTGTAGTGATAGGGCGGAACGAATCCTTACCATATTTTTCATAATGCCCCGAAGTGACGTATAATTCCTTTAAACCAATATGAGGGGTGATAACCTGCAAATAGCCCGCTTTTTTTTGTGCTTTCTTAAGAAATACTTCCAGATTGTTCCTTAATTCAGCTCCGTTGGGAAGCCATAGGGGTAATCCCATGCCTACACGACTCGAAAAAGTAAACAACTGCAAATCCTTGCCTATTCTGCGATGGTCTCTTTTCTTGGCTTCTTCCAAAAATACAAGATAATTATCCAATTCACCTTTCTTGGGAAATGTGATGCCATATATCCTGGTGAGCTGCTTATTCTTCTCATTACCACGCCAGTAAGCACCTGCCACGGATAACAATTTGATGGCTTTTATAGCACTGGTATCTGGCAAATGAGGACCCCTGCACAAATCAACAAATTGGCCTGATTTGTATAAGGTGATGCTGCCATCTTCCAATTCTCTTATCAGTTCTATTTTATAGGGGTCTCCCTTTTTCTCGAAATAGGCCAACGCTTGCTCTTTACTTACCTCTTCTCTTATAAATTTATGCGATTCTCTCGCTATATCAAGCATCTTGTTTTCTAATGCAGGTAAATCCTCAGACGAAATCACCCTGTCGCCACAATCTATATCATAGTAAAAACCATTTTCAATATCTGGCCCAATGCCAAACTTCGTTCCCGGATAAAGCTGCTCTATGGCCTCTGCCATAAGATGTGCCGATGAATGCCAAAATGTAGCTTTCCCTTCTGCATCATCCCAGGTGAGGAGTTTTATTGAAACATCCTTTGTCAGTGGACGCGTGGCATCCCATACTTCATTATCAACTTTTGCAGATAAGACTTTGCGTGCCAGACCTTCGCTGATACTTAATGCAACATCCATTGCTGTTACTCCTGATTCATATTCTCGGACATTACCATCGGGTAAAGTGATTTTTATCATTGTTTTATTTTAAATAGATGTTAAAAAAAGAATTGCAAAATTAAGCATTTTATTAATTCAAATTAAAATCATTTTTCTTTATTTTTGTAAATATCTTAACAAATCTTTCTTTAAATGAAAAAACATTTCTGTTTACTTTTCTATTTAATATTCTTTTTATATAATTATTCACTCATTGCTCAAGCTAGGGTTGAGATACAAGTGTCGAGTCTATCAGATGATTATTATATTCTCCCCGTTGGAGATGCTGGCATGTTGCTCTTTGGAGAATCGGATAAAAAACAAAAAAATCTTACGCTCTACGATTTTACTAAATATGATATTAATTTTACTAAAGAATGGGTTCTTAACATCAAGATACCTGATAACTTGACACTTAAAAAACAATATTACGACGAACAAAAAAATAAATTATACCTGCTGATGGCAAAATCAAGAGGGGCTTATTATACATCAGAATTTCAGATTTTAGAATTGGATGTCAATACAAAAAATACCCAGACATTAAGTGGGGTTTTTCCCGGAAAAGTTTATATAACAGACTTTGTTGCACTCAATGGCTTTGTGTATTTTGGAGGTCATCAATTGCCGCCATCTTACGATGCTTTTCTTAAACAGACCTATTCACTGTTGCTCTTATACATCCCTACTTTTTTTGGTTCCATGAACTATAAATTAAAGCCCGTATTACATATAGCCAATTTCAATGATAAAAAATCTGCAACATTTCCTTTCAAATTGAAGGGCAATACTAAAATTTCAAGCATCTCTTTAGATAAAACCATAAATGAAGTTAATGTCTTTCTTAATCATAAAGAATCAAAAAAAGATATTAATTATAGTATGTTGAAATTTAACAATACAGGTGTTCATACCGAAAGCATTGATCTAGCATTAAATGAGAACACGGATATCACATCTGGCAAATGCCTGAGCTTAAATAATAATGAGCAGATTATAATTGGAACTTATAACTTTCGTTCTAAAAATCTTAAAGAATCCTATTTAACCTCTAGTCCTAGCAGTACCGCATCAGTTGGTATGTATTATGCTAAAATTATTAATGGCAAACAGGAGTTTTTTAAAACATACCCTTTTTCAAAGTTCAGTAACTTTTATAATTATTTGACTTTCAGAGGACAAAACAGAATTAAAAAGAAAATTGCTAAAAAGAAAGAAAAGGGAAAGGAAATTAATTATCAGTATAATCTGTTAATCAATAATTTGATTAAAAAAGATAATGAGTACGTCATGCTTGCCGAGGCCTATTATCCTGAATATGAAACACGCTGTGAAACCGTCTTTAACCCTAATGGTACCACTTATCAAAGGTGTTATTCGGTTTTTATTGGCTACCGTTTTACACATGCCATTCTGGCCGGCTTCGATAAGGATGGAAATTTAGTGTGGGACAATAGTTTCGAAATAATGGATATACTCACTTACGACTTAAAGCCCAAAGTAAAATACCTCTTAGAAGACAATGAGATATTGCTGGTTTATTCCTTTAATGGTGAACTTAAATCGAAAGTGGTATCAGGAAATACAGTTGTAGAAGGTAAAACATCTATTAAAATAGATACTGGAAAAAAAGATGATAAAGTAAAAGATAATTATGGAAGTGGTATTGAGTATTGGTATGGAAATTATTTTATCGCCTACGGATATCAGAAAATTAAACAAGATAAAACCTTTGGAAATACAAAAAGAAGGGTTTTTTATTTTAATAAGTTTGCTTATATGTAGTTAAAAGCTTTATTATGGCTAAAAGTTGTTTCATTTTTATAATACTTCTTTTTCTAATTTCTCTCTCGAGTGCCCAAATAACAGAAAAGGGTATTACAGTTAAAGTAACAGCTATTAAAGAAATTAAAGGCAGTTTGTTAATCGCGTTTTATAATAAAAAAAACGATTTCCTTAATAAAGATAAAGCTGTTTACAGTAAGATAGTAACGGTTAAAGAAAAAACTATGGATATCAATTTCCCGAATATTAAAAAAGGAACTTATGCTGTTGTAGTTATTCATGATGCCAACTCTAATAATGAGTTGGATACCAATTTTTTGGGCATTCCAACGGAGTATATTGGCAATTCAAATAATAAAAGAAATTATTTTGGACCTCCTTCATTTGATGAGTCAGCTTTTAGTTTTGACCACAGTCATATGTTTGTAAGTATTGAACTTTATTAGCTTGTATTTTAATTATTTATACATTATTTTAATATAATCTTATTTTTATTGAATGATAATTATATATTTGCAATGAAAAATTTAAAAACTTACATATTATGAATTATACTGATAAAGTTAAGAATGAGTTGTATGAATATGGTATTTGTGATGTAGAGCAAATATTTTATAACCTTTCGCATGATGAATTATTTAAACACGAGACTAATCCAGATTTAAATGGATATGAAAAGGGTTTTGTTACCAATACGGGTGCAGTGGCTGTTGACACAGGTATTTTTACAGGGCGTTCTCCTAAAGATAAATATATTGTAAAGGAGGACGTTTCTTCTGAACATATATGGTGGGCAGGACTCAAGCGAAAGGGCTCAGATAATAAGCCCATAAGTTTAGAAGTATGGAACGATTTGCTCGAAAATTCACGCAAACAGTTATCAGGAAAAAGACTTTATATTACCGATGCCTATTGCGGTGCTAATGAACATTCACGTTTAAAAATCCGAATTGTAACAGAAGTGGCATGGATGTCGCATTTTGTGAAAAATATGTTTATCAAACCCAAAGACGAGGAATTAGAAAGTTTTAAGCCTGATTTTGTAATGCTTAATGCCTGTAAAACTGTAAATCCTAAATGGAAAGAACATGGTTTGAACAGTGAAGTTTATGTGGCCTTTAATATAAAAGAAGGGCTTGCAGTTGTAGGTGGTTCTTGGTATGGAGGAGAAATTAAAAAAGGTTTCTTCTCTATGATGAATTATTTCCTACCCCTAAAAGGTATTGCTGCCATGCATTGTTCTGCCAATATGGGCCATGCTGGAGATACGGCACTTTTCTTTGGCCTTTCGGGAACTGGAAAAACAACTCTTTCGGCTGACCCCGACAGATATTTAATTGGTGATGATGAACATGGTTGGGACGAAGAAGGTGTATTCAACTTTGAAGGGGGATGT
>CAZVOS010000162.1:0-6554 GCA_964628845.1 uncultured Bacteroidales bacterium
GTATTTACAGCTTGGTTTACAAAATAATTAAAGATTAAATATTGTTTTATAATCCAATTTATTTTATAATATCATTTAACATTTAGCGTTTTTCTGTATAATTCTATAAAATTATACTATGAAAAATAAAGCTGAATTAATCCTTGTTTTTATTATTGCTGTTGTATATACTATCTTATTCCATAATAACCCTTTGGGTTTAAATTTTTTAATTTTTCAGATTCTTTTATTAATCGGATTGGCTCTTATTGGTCATTTAAAACTTAAAACACCAGCCATGCTCATCTCTACTGCTGGAATACTTATAACAGCTTTTGCTACAGTATTTGTATATTCTTTCTGGGCTTATTTTATTAATTTCATTCTGTTGTTTATCTTTATTGGTTGTCTTGTCTTTCCTGAAGTAAAATCATTCTTTCATGCTTTCTATCTGTTTTTGTATAGCTTGGTGTATGCACCTGTTCAATTTATTAAGAAATTATCTGATACCCATTATAAAAATAAAAACCTTGGTGTATATCTCCGTAAATTCAGATATTATCTTATTCCTATTCTTATCATTTTAATATTTATTGTCATTTACAGAAATTCAAATCCCGTTTTTGACAAAATGCTCAAGGATATCGGATATTCATTTAATAAACTGATGATTGAAATTTTCGGGAGCTTTGATATCTCAATTATCCTGACCTTTTTCTTAGGCCTGTTTTTTTGTGCAGTTATTTTCCTCCGAACAGCCGACAACAAAGCCATTGAGAAATATATTACAAAAAAGGATTTCTTTATTAGAGCAAAACAAAGAATTAAACGCTCTTTTAAACTCCTTGCCCTTAAAAATGAATTTAAAGCAGGCATTTTCCTCTTTGCTGTTCTAAATATTGTATTGTTAACTGTCAACATTATTGATATCAATTGGGTGTGGTTTAATTTCGAATGGAATGGCCGATACCTCAAACAATTTGTACACGAAGGTACCTATCTGCTTATCTTTTCAATCATTATTTCTGTAGTTCTTGTTTTATTCTTCTTCAGAGGCAATCTGAGCTTCTTTAAGAAAAACACATGGCTCAAATATTTAAGCTATGCATGGCTTTTGCAAAATAGCATCCTCGCTGTGTCAGTAGCTATAAGAAATTACTGGTATATATATTACTTTTCGCTGGCTTATAAAAGAATTGGTGTATTTATTTTCCTTTTACTTACTATATATGGCTTATATACAGTTTTCATAAAAGTGAAAGAAAACAAATCTGCATTCTTTCTTATCAGGCATAATGCTTATGCTTTAATTATTACTCTTGTCATCAGCACTGTTTTTAACTGGGATTGTATTATAGCCCGTTATAATTTCAGTAACTATGAACGTTCCTTTGTGCATTTAAATTTTTTATCCAAGCTATCCTATAAGGCATTACCCTACTTAGATAAATCCCTAGAAGAACTTCATTATATTGACTCAATTCAACAAAATAAATTCCCTTTTGATTACAAATACATGGAACCTGATGAATATTTCGAGAAAATTAATAATCGCAAAGACAAATTTAAAATCAAATGGAAAAAAAAGGGATTATTATCATGGAATTACCCAGAATATAAAGCTTATCAAATTTTATTCGGACAATAAAATTTATCCTTGCCTTTTTTCAGAAAGCCAAACGAACCTGATTGAAAATTATTTACTTTTATCAGGACCTTCAGGTATGTCGGGCAATGGCTTATAATCTTTTAGTGCATTTAATATTTCTGCAATAGCTTTATCCAACTGTGAATCTTTACCCATATATTCTTCATAGGGGTCGTTATCAATCACAATATCCGGCTCAACACCATATCCTTCAATTATCCATTCGCCAGTTTTTGCATCATAAGAAGCAAATTCAGGTTTATTAAGCACAGCACCATCAATAAACGGATGTGTTCCCCTTATGCCAACAACACCTCCCCATGTGCGTACTCCAATAACTTTCCCCAAGCCGTATTTTTTAATGCCGTAAGGAAACAAATCACCATCTGATGCAGAATATTGGTTTACTAATACAACAATGGGCCCAAGCAACATCTGCCTGGGAGTTTGTGAAGGAATTTCTGTATTACGCGACATATTTGCTCTTTGAACACGCCTGAGTAAACGCTCTAAAATCATGGGCGACACATTGCCACCACCATTGCCTCTGTCGTCTATAATCAGTGCTTTTTTATCAAGCTGAGGGTAAAAATGTTTAACAAACTCATTAAGTCCTCCAACACCCATATCAGGAATATGAATATAACCAACCTGCCCGGCTGTTGCCTCATTTACTTTTTTAATATTCTGCTGTACCCAACGGTAATAATAAAGTTCAGATTCATCATCTATGGGTTTAATAATATATTTCTTACTGTTGTTATTTTCTGGTTTGTTGTTAACCGTAATCTCAACGGCTTTATGAGCTTTGTTTACAAGCAATTGATACAAGTTATTTGTACGTTTTACATCAAAACCATCTATAGCAATTATAAAATCACCCTTCTTAATATTTATGCCCGGTTCTGATAATGGAGCTCTTAGCTTCTGCGACCATGAAGCACCTTCGAGAATGTCTATAATTTTATAATAACCCGAAATATCTTTCTGAACAACAGCGCCGAGCAATCCTAATGGGATTCTTTTAAGTTCGGGCAAATCACCCCCATTAACATAAGCATGTCCCACACTAAGTTCTCCTATCATCTCCCCTATTACATAATTGAGGTCGTGGCGGTGTTTAACAAACGGTAAAAGAACTTCATATTTCTTTTTTATACCCTCCCAATCAACACCATGCATGTTCTCAACATAGAAAAAATCCCTCATCTGACGCCAACTCTCATAAAAAATCTGCGGCCATTCCCGACTTAAATCAACCCATAATTTCATGTCATTAAGCGATACATTTTTTTCTAGTTTCACCGAAGATGAAGGGATATTTATAATATAATACTTGCCATCCTTACTGATAAGAAATTTCTTTTTATTAGCACACACTTTATAATTGCTGCATTCGAGAATTTCAGTTTCTTTTTGCTCTTTTAAATCGTATAACATCAAAGCCGTTTTCTTGGAATCATTTTTCATGTAAAACACTTTATCTTCCCAGCCAGTAATACTATAATAATCAGCCACATCAATGGGTAATGATAAAATCCTCATATTTAATTGTGCTGTATCTATCTTTAGGATTTCTTCTTTTACTGTCTTATCTTCATTTTCTTTGTCCTTTGTTTCACTTTTTTCAGGTCTTTTTTCTGCTTCTTCAATTTTTACTTCATTATTTTTATGTGAAAACGGATTGGGCGTTTCTTTTGAAAGACCTACAAAATAAATTTTCGACATTTTATCATAGGCATGGTTCCATTCTGTGCGGCTGTAAATGGGTTCAAAATCCCTGTCGGATATAAAAAAGAGATATTTACCACACAAACTGAACGTAGAACCATAAGACCTGTACCAGTAATCACTTACATCATAGATATTTTTATTGTCTATACTGAATAATTTTATTGTAGACAAGCCATTGGCTTCTGAATTGCTGTAAGTTATCCATTTACTATCAGGACTCCAGTCAAAATTAGAATATTCCCATATTTTACTTTTGGCGACTTCGGTAACAGTTTTTGTGTTGACATCAACATACCGCAATCTCAATTTCTTATCACTCCATAAGATGTACTTACTGTTAGGCGACCATTTCAGTCTGAAATAATATGTATCTGCATCCCTTGTGATTTGAACGGACTCTTTTGTCCCATCCTGATGCTGGATATAAATTTCATTTTCACCCGTTCTATCACTGATATAGGCAATATATTTCCCATCGGGCGACCATTCTGCATGTCTTTCATGAACACCCGGCGTTTGTGTTAAATTGCGGGTGATACCGGCTTCAGAAGGTATGGTAAAAATATCTCCCCTGGCACTACTTACAAGGCGTTCCCCATCAGGTGAAATGTCCATATTAAGTGTGTTTTTTGAGGCATCTTTCTCTTTATTCCTGCCAGCTATCATATCATCGGCTATGATGACTGATACCTTTTCAACTTGCTGAGTTTTTACATCAAATACATAAATAAAACCACCCTTCTCAAAAACAATGGCGTCCTTACTATGCGATGGAAATTTAATATCATAGTCGGTATAATGGGTAAGTTTTCGGATTTCCTTTGTTTGTAAATGATAAGCAAAAAGATTCATGATGCGATCCCTATCCGACAAAAAATAAATTTCCTGTTCTATCCACATGGGTATGATATCCTGTGATATATGATTAGTAATATTGATGATTTTTTTTGTTGTTAAATCAAATATTCTGATATCATCAGCCATGCCACCTTTATAATATTTCCATGTGCGAAATTCTCTGAAAACCCTGTTAAACGCAAGTTGTTTGCCATCAGGAGAAAAGCTGCAGAAACCACCAGTGGACAAAGTTACCTCAAGAGGTAAACCACCCTCTTTGTTTACCATGTATAAATGCCCAACAAAATCATTAAAAGTTTTTGCCCGTGTCCTATATATGATGTTTTGCCCATCGGGAGTCCAACCCATAACAATATTATTAGGACCCATCCTGTCCGATATTTCATCTCTTTTTAAAGTAGCTGTATAGGTCAAACGCTTGGGCTCCCCTCCTTGAGACGGCATGATATATATTTCAGTATTACCATCGTATTGTGCTGTAAATGCCAGTTGAGTTCCATCAGGCGAAAAGCGTGGAAACATCTCATAACCAACATCTGTAGTCAACTTCCTTGCAATACCTCCTTGTTTGCTCACTTTATATAAATCGCCCCCATAACTGAAAACAATATCATTCCCATATATTGTTGGAAACCTCATCAAACGCGATTCCTGTGAATATAAATTAAAAGTAAGTAAGAAGATGCATGTCAAAATTAAAATACTTGTTCTCATTTTTTTATTTTTTAATATAATTTTACGATAATACGAATTATTTTCAAAAGTAAAAATATTTAGATAAAAAACGCTCTTTTTTTTTCTGCTTATTACGACTTTCCATCGTCCGCAGGACATGGAAACGTCACACATCACATCAAGAAAGTTGATTTATAATTAATTTATTCATATATTATTTTTCTTATATTATATTTTTATTTACTATTTTTATCCTCATAATTTTAAAATGCATCTCATGAAAAAGATATTTTTTGTAATATCATTTTTAATCATCAGTTCAACAATTACAGCCCAGACTTTTAATAAAGACACAGTACATTTCAACTTCGGAAGTGGTATTGGCTGGTCTTATCACCTCGACAAAAAAGTATATTGTGATTTATGGTCATTACCTGCTTTTGTGGGAACTATTGAAAGGGGCTTCTTCGACTTAGATTCAATGATTAGTTTCTCTGCAGGTGTAACTGTAGCTTATAAATATCTCGAAAACAAAAAAACTAATACTATTGCTACATGGAATAATTTCCTAATAGGTGCTACTGGCAGATTGTATTTTAATCATTTCTCTAAATCCAAATTTATTCCTTATGGAGGTCTCTTTGGTGGTATTAATGCCATTAAATTCAGGGATAATTTTTACAGTAATTCAAACGGTTATCCAACTGATTATAATGGGATATATCCTATAGCATATATTTTTGCAGGAGTCAAATACATCTCCAAACCACATTTTGGTGTTTACGGCGAGGTCAGCTATGGTTTTACATACTTTACTCTTGGCTTATATAAAGTTTTATAAAATTCTGATTCATTGCAATAAAAAAACTTGTATTTTTGTGGCTGTTTTAAAATTTTTTAAACAATGAAAACGAATTTATCATTAATGCTTATAATGGCAAATATTGTTTTAATGTTTTGGGCTTGCCAGAATGAAAAGAAACAGGAAAGTGTAACTACTGATGTGGTAAATAACCCGGCTACTGCTGATGGCAATTCAGACTTTTCAACTTTACCGGTTATGAGTTTTAACTTTACGGAACACGATTTCGGACAAGTTATTCAGGGCGAAAAAGTCAGTATTGCTTTTAAATTTAAAAACAAAGGCCAATCAGACTTGGTTATCTCTGCTGCAAATGCAGGTTGTGGCTGCACGGTACCAAATTTTCCACGCCATCCCATAAAACCAGGTGATGAAGGTGTTATTGAAGTTTTGTTCAACAGCTCCAGTAAAAGGGGCTTTCAAAACCAGCGTATTTCTGTGGTAACCAATACCCAACCCAATACAACTGTGCTTACTATTAAAGCCAATGTTGTTGTCCCCGAAAATTAATCTAATTATTAATATAAAAAAACAACAAAATGAATCTACTTAATTTTCTTTTAATGTCTAATCCTTCGGGAGGGCAAGGTGGTGCCGGTGGCATCGGTGCTTTCCTACCTCTAATACTTATTGTAGTTGTATTCTACTTCTTTATGATAAGGCCTCAGATGAAAAAATCAAAAGACCTTAAAAAATTTAGGGAAAATATTAAAAAAGGTGATAAAATAATTACTATCGGTGGTATTCATGGTAAAATTATTGAAGTACTGGAAACCGCATTTATTATTGAAGTGGAAG
>CAZVOS010000163.1:0-6494 GCA_964628845.1 uncultured Bacteroidales bacterium
CACTACATGCGTCTATACACTTATCATACATTTGATTGTTATAATATAACAAACTCAGGTTGAGGTAGTTTTCAGGTGTTTTATTATTCTCGGCTCTTATTTCGGCTGCCTCTATTTCATTATAGCTCTGCTCGGGTTTAAAATTGATATAACTTTGAGTGTAAGTATCGTCTGGATAAATTTGTAATGTTTCCTGCACCAGTCGTGTGAGCTTGCCTCCCTGATTGTTTTTTAAATAAATATTGAGTAATAAATGACGCGTAGGCAAGTGGGCATGGCTTAGTTTTAATGATTGTTCGGCATTAACCAGTGCTTCCGATATTCTGCCCTCATTGTATAGAAATTGTGCATAAAAATAATAGGTTTCATTATAAGTACTGCCCAGCTCAATGCCTTTTCTGTAATGTGCTTCGGCCTCGGCTTTGTTACCCATGGCATTTTTAACAACACCCAGATTGATTTGTAAATATGCATAATAAGGTAAATAAACCAGTGCCCTGTTAAAGTAATCGAGTGCCACATCGTAATTCCCTGTTCTCATCTGCGACAAGCCGTAATTCATCAGCCCCCTGCCATTGGTTGGACTCTTGATGGTAACATCATACCACAGACTCTCGGCAGTATGCCATACCTTATTTCTTTGCCTTACACCATAAGCATGAGCTCCTAAGATTGACAATGATAATATTATTACAATTATTTTTAAAGATTTTTTTAAAACTAATTTCTTCTCATTCCTGATGATGACCAATCTTATAGCAGATACAACAGCGAATGCAAGCCCTACAAAAGGAAAAAACATACGGTGGTCGTTAGTAACCTCCGATAAAGGGATAACGCTTGATGTGGGAACTAAAGCCAGTAAAAACCAAAGGATACCAAACGAAATGGGTTTCTGTTGCTGCTCTTTCGAAGTTTTAAATGCAAGCGTTATTAATAAAATAATGAAGGCGAAACCCACAATGACCCGCTCATCAAAAATATTTTGAAAAGCTTTCCAGTCGGTATCAGCAGAGAGGTTAAATGGCAGGAAAAAAGATATAAAATAGCGCAGATATACCCAGGGCTGTGTGATAAAATAATCAAGAGCCGAAACACCTCCCGGCGTGAAGCTTTCGGGTTGCATCTTTATCACTAATATACCTAAAGCACCACATACAATAAAAGCCGGAATTGAACGGGAAATACTATTGCCAAGCTGCTTCAGATGTTTCTTCTTAAAAATATCCAGCAGCGACATTTTGTTTTCAAAAATAAAAATATAAACAAACAAAATGGGGGCAAACATAGCTGTTTGCTCTTTTACAAACATCCCTATGGTAACGGGTATAAGATACAACTGCCACTTCCTGAGTTTAGGTAGTGAGATATAAAGAAACATCGAAGCTACCACACAAAGCGTTGATAACGAATCGCTACGTGAAATAATGTAATTCAATGTTTCTGCATTAACTGTATGAAGACCATACCAGCCCACAGCAAAAAGCACCATGTATGCATTCCATCTATGAGGAGAAAATGTGTTCAGTATTTTGCTGAACATAAAAAACATGAGAACAAGCTGCACCAGATACCAAAAAAACATACTCAGGTGAAAATAAAAGGGATTCAGCCCCTTACCCAATGCATAATCAACAGCCAGTGTTACCGATACCATAGGGCGATATGTCTGATTGCTCGGCAATGAACTGGTAGTAGAGGCATCTTTGAAAAACAAAGGAATGTTTTTCATGCTTTTTATATAAATATTGTTTTCAATCGTATGCGAATCGTCAAACTGAAAAGGATTGTTGAAATGGTTGCTGTAAACAATGCCAATAAAAACTAAAATGACAGCCAAAAAAGCGAGAGAATAAATTTTATCAAACTTTTTTTCTTTTTTTTCTTTCATTTCTTTTTGAATTTGAAAATATATAAACTTGCCAAAAATACTGATAAGAAGCGTTTTTTGCCACCTTTCTTAAAGAAACTGAAAAAATACCGCATTAAAATTCGTGGACGCAAATAAAATTTTCTGTAAATCTCTTTGTGTTTTTTTAATAAGATTTCTTCCGTTAAACCTTGTGGTACAAAAACAGGCCGCCAGTAATTGTACTGTTTCCAGTCGGTTTAGTTAAGTGTACCGTATAAATCAGCTTCTTCGTATTGCTGCGACCCGGGTAAGGGCGTATTGATGGTTACTACTATATCATCCAACTTCAGGTGGCATGCAAGGGCGATGGTTTCATCAAGTGTTTCAATAGTTTCGAGAGGATGACCCACAATAAAAAAACCTTTTGTTTTAATACCCAAATTATGACACCACTTAATAAGCTGTTCAACCTTTTCGAGTGAAATATTTTTCTTGATAATTTTTAGTATATCTTTATTACCCGATTCAATGCCCAGAGATATATGCCAGCATCCTTTCGACTTGATAAATTTCAGGTATTCTAGATCAAGGTCGTTGATACGGCTCATACACGTCCAGTGAAAATGGATATTTTCTTTGTCGAGCAAGTCGAACAAGGCATAAACCCTTTTTTTATCTATCAGAAAGGTGTCGTCAACAAAAGCTATTTCTCTGAAATCATAGGTTACTTTAAGGTATTTTATTTCTTTCAGAATGTCTTCGGGCGAGCGTTTGCGGTAGAGGTTGCCAAAAATATTTTTATCGCAAAACGTGCAACGACTCGGGCATCCCCTGCTTGTGATAATATTGACAACAGGTGTGGATATATAATTGCTGGGGGGCGGTGTGTATAATTCAATGTCAGGAATAAGCTCATAAGCAGGAAAGGGCAGACTGTCCAAATCGCTTATATATGCCCTGCGGGGATTGATAACAAGCTCTTTGTTTGGAGAAAAGTAACATATCCCGTCAATATTTTCAAGAGAAGATTGATTTATATGTGCTTCTAAAAGTTCTTTAAGCGTAATTTCACCTTCACCAATAACACCGTAATCGAAGACACCTAACGACATAGCATCTTCAGGGGCGGCTGTAATATGAGGCCCTCCTATGATAAGCGGTATTTCTGCAAAACGACTTTTTATATGGCGAGCCAGCTCAGCAGCTCTGTGAAAAGCCACTGTAGAGGAACTGATACCTATAAAATCAGGTTTAAATAAAGCTATTTCTTTTATAATATCTTCACGCTCTAACTTAAGCGCTTCCCCATCACTTACCTGTACCTTATATGAAAACTGTTTAAGATAAGATGACAGATAATATATTCCTAGAGGTATTTGCTCTCCCCCGGCATGACCAAGTTCCGAAGAATAACGCTCCTGTTTCGATATAGGAGGATATATAAGATATACTTTTGTGTCTTTCAATGCTTAGGGATTGGTTAAATATACTGTAACATTTACAAGCTCGCTCCTGCGTGGCCTTACCTGTAGGGCTGCAATACCTTCATAATACTGATTTTCTAAATATCCTTCGGCTTTAACATAATAATTGCCATAATTGATATACCCAAAATACGCCCGCCCATTGTTAGTGCTGGGTAAAGTGTAAATATATAAATCATTCATCAAATCTTCATAGGTAACATATAAGCTTATCCAGAACCCAGAACTTGCAATATATATCACATTATTGGTATATTTATAATAAACTTGTATAGTAAGCTCTCCAGTTACCGATGATGTATCAGAATATATGATGTTTTGCTGTGGCAAGGGCTGCTCAATATCCTGTTTTTTACACGAAATGATAAATAAAAAGGAAATTAATACAATAGAACAAATTTTATTTGGTCTCATAAAATGGATATTAGAATTCATTTTTAAAGAACAAAATTAATAAAAAAATAACTTTCTATTAAGGAAATTATGATAATTTGGCTTTGTAGGATAATTTGATGTTTTGTAAATTTTATGATAAAATCCTTGTTGTAAACAGAATCAAATACAAATAAATATTTTTAATATTTTTGCATAACATAACAAATGTAAATTTTTAGCATTATGATTAAACAGCTATACCGATTTCTAAATCCCCGCTTTCAGAACCTTTTTCTAGATTATAAAGTTGATTTCAAACCCCGTTACGGTCATGGCTTGCCTCCACATAAAGAATTGTATGATATTGTTAATGCCCATCGCAACGATTATAAAGAGCTTTTAGAGAAAGCGCTAAATCATACTGAAAATCTTTTAAAGATTAAATATGCTGCTGCCGAAACAGATAACAAAAACCCTGTGTGGAATAATGGTTTTTTACCCGGACTTGATATTGTTGGCATTTATACCATAATTGCTGAAAAAAAACCCGGAAAATATGTGGAAATTGGTTCTGGCAATTCAACAAAAGTTGCCTATAAAGCTAAAATTGAAATGGATTTACAAATGGAGATTATTTCCATCGACCCTATGCCAAGAGCTGAAATTGACAAGCTTGCAGATAAGGTAATACGCAAAGCTTTCGAAGATACTGATTTTTCTTTTATCTTCGATTTGCAGGCAAATGATATTCTGTTTGTGGATAATTCACACCGCATATTACCCAATTCAGATGCCATGGTGTTTTTTATGGAAATATTACCAAAACTCAAAAAGGGCGTTATCGTTCACATCCACGATATTTATCTGCCGTATGATTATCCCCAGTTTATGTGCAATAGGGCTTATTCTGAACAATATGGACTGGCTCCATACCTTTTAGCTAACCCACTAAAATACAAAACGATATTACCCAACTATTTTATATCCGAAGATCTGGAACTTTCTGCAGTATTAGAACCACTTTGGGCTCATCAAAACCTCAAAAATGTCGAAAAGCATGGAGGGTCGTTTTGGATACAGATTAATTAATCAGCTTATTAAATATCATAAAATATTGCTTGCATTTCCTTCTAACATGATGTATATTTGAAGTTTAATTTTACTTCAAATTTTGTCATGTTGCCTGGTTTGTATAATAAATATTTAAAAAAAGTTCTATTATTCAATCTGCTGTTTATTGCCTGTTATGGCATCACTGCACAGGAAACCGATTCGAGTTCCTTTCGCCTGAGTAACGAAGCCCATGACCTCTTCAACAATAATATCTCAAATCCTGCCTACACAGGTATTTTCTATGGGCACCATATACACCTATTTGGCGGGGTGAGTATGCCTTTTTTCAATTATAGGGATTTTAATGTGCCTTACAAAGCTGGCGTATCTTACGATTTTACATTCGGGAAAAAAGTTAACCAAAGTCTGGGTTTGTTTTATAAACGCTATCAGGAAGGCATATTAAGTGGGTATAAGGCCGGCCTGAGCTATGCATACATGCTTGACGTAAACTTAACCAAGGACTTCTACCAGAGAATACGCGCAGGGGTTGCCCTCTGTTATCAAAGAGAACATATTGATAAATATTATTTTACCTTTAGCGATATGATAGACCCGAAATATGGTTTCGTATGGAATACAGCCGAATATCATAAATGGATGAAAGATACCTTAAGCACAGTGGCAGGCCTTAGTGCCGGCTTCTGGTATTACAATCCCTATGGCTATCTGGGTGTGGCTGCCAATGGTATAGGCAGTTACGATACCACACTGCAAGAAATACATACTACGCCCGGCTTTTTGAATATAGCAGCAGGCGGCCATGTGTACCTGAGCTATGTATACGCCCTGCACCCGGCCATGAATATAGAATGGGGTATGGGCGCACTGAAAACACTGAGTTCGTGGAGCCCCTCACTTACCCTTTCTCGCAATGAAAAAATTTATCTGGGCTTTCAGTACAGAGATATGAATAAACTCACTCTCGTAGCGGGCTTGAACATAGGAAGCGTAGTGAGTTTATCATTAATGTATGGCGTACACCCTGCCGATGGTTTCGCATGGAACGATGTGGCTTATCTTGGTGGACAACTCAGGTTTAAAATCAGAAAGTAAATTCATTATGAAAAACAGACCTTTTTTAGTAATTATAACCGTTTGTATTATGTTTTTTTGGGGCTGTGAAAAGGAGAACAACTATCCTTCATCCCTGTTTATTTACCCTGAGGCCTTTACACCTAATAGCGATTTTTTAAATGACTACTGGGGGCCAGTAGGAGGTCTTTCTGATTTGGATACAGACAGTAGTGTGGTGTGGCATGCTGGAGTTAATCTCAATACATACGATATGAAAATAAGAAATAAAAATGGCCGTAAACTATTTTATTCACAAGATATAAATTTATGCTGGGACGGCACATTCAAGAGCGATACCTGTGCCCCAGGTTTTTATTATTACCTGGTCAGATACGAGTCGCTTGAAGGCGTTAAATACAGGGATGAAGGTGTGCTTGAGCTGATAAGGTAGGCAAATAATGACAAAATGACGTTTTTATCACTTGATTAAATGCTCTCTCTACCACCCAAACAACGGAAATTCGTGCATCAGCTCATTGGCTTTTTTACGTACTTCGGTAATTACATTTTCATCATTAATATTTCTGATGACTTTATCAATCAAATCAACAACTTCAAGTATGTGATTTTCTTTGAGTCCTCGGGTTGTAACT
>CAZVOS010000164.1:0-6492 GCA_964628845.1 uncultured Bacteroidales bacterium
ATATTTTTATTAATTCTTTTTTTATAATTTTTTTATGGCTATGCCAATATTTTCGAGTTGCTTCCAAAAGTCAGGATAAGATTTGGATACAGAATGCCCTTCGCTGAGGTAAACACAACCGGTTTTAACCGCTAAGCAAGCAAACGACATGGCTATCCTGTGGTCCTTATATGTCTGTATTACTATCTTCTTATTTAACTTTATATTTGATTTAAAAAGTTTTAAACTGTCATCTTCGTATGTGGTTTTTATGCCATATTTATCAAGTCCTTCTTGCAGGGTGCTGATTCTTTTACTTTCTTTCAGCTCAAGATTCTTGATACCTGTGAAGCTGGCTGCTATATTTAAAAAAGCACAACTGAGAAGCACAGATGGAAAAATGTCAGGTGTGTCTGAAAAATCATATTTAAAATAGGAGGGAAGTTCTTGAACTGTTTTTCTTAGTATAAGTCCATCGGCAGTAAAATAACTCATCACACCCAGTTCTTTATAAATGCCAATAAGGGCCACATCGCCTTGTATCGTTGAATTTTTCAAACCTTTAAGAAGTACCTCTGCTTCATTTTCGAGCGAAACCATCTGATACCAGTAAGCCGCTGAAGACCAGTCGGATTCAATTCTTATGTTTCTTTTCTTATAGTCTTGCGACTTAATGATATATGAATTGTCAAGATGTTCCACATGAACCCCAAAATAATTCATCAGTTCTATGCTCATATCAACATAGGGTTTGGATACATTAAGGTTTTTGTAATTGATTTTTAAGCCCTTTTTTAGAGAAGGAGCCATCAAAAGTACAGAGGACAGATATTGGCTGCTTTCGCTGCAATCAATATGAATTTTCTTTTTGATATTTTTTGCGGTTCTTATTTGGATGGGCAAATGCCCTTCATTTTTCATAGTGCTTATCTTTGCACCACACTTAAGTAAGCTTTCAACAAGAGCCCTCATAGGGCGTTCCTGCATACGTTTTGTTCCGCTTATTACGTAGTTTCCATATCCTATAAGTGCCGTATATGTTGTAAGGAAACGGGCTGCGGTTCCCGCATCTTTACAATTTAAAAATAATGGCTCATTTGAAATATTATTTACTATTTGAATCAATAATTTTTTTAAAATTTTTGTGTCCCTTGCTTTTGAAAGATTGTTGATTTTTATTTCACATCCAGTGAGTGCATTTATTATTAAAACCCTGTTGCTGATACTTTTTGAGGCAGGTAATGAGACATGTCCCTTTAAGCCGTTTTTATATGTTTGGGCAATATGCAGCACCTTATCTTTTATTTGATTATGTTATTGTAATAATCTAAAGAAGAAAAAATTATTTCTTTTTTAACATCCATGTCAAAAACCACATCACCTATATCTTTAATCAATACCATCTTGATATGCCCCATGATATTTTTTTTGTCTGCTTCCATCAATTGGTATATGTTTTCATAATGTTTCTTATCAATTTTGAACAAAGGAAAGTATTGTTTGATTATTGAACCTATTTCATCCACATTAAGATTCGAATCTTTAAAATAAACAGATGATATATAGCTTTCGCAAATAATACCTGCTGCAACGGCTTCGCCATGTTTGAGTGGGCTTTTCATAAAAGTATCAGACAACATTTCGAGGGCATGTCCTAGGGTATGTCCGAAGTTCAGGTTTTTACGTAATCCTGCTTCCTTTTCATCAGCCATTACAAGCGTTGATTTAATTTTTATTGAGGTTTTGATATATTTTTCAATATGAGCAAATCCATCGTTTTTGATTTCAGACCATAATTCGGGTGATTTTATAAGTGCATGTTTCAGGATTTCAGCATAAGCATTTTTTGTTTCTTTTGCAGGGAGGGTTTTTAGGAAGATAGGATTTATAAATACTGCCTTGGGAGTGGAGAATAATCCAATCTGATTTTTGTAAGGAGCCATATTGACTGCTGTTTTTCCACCAATGGAAGCATCCACCATAGCCAGCAGGGTAGTGGGTACGTGGATGAAATCGATACCCCGTTTATAAGCAGAAGCAGCAAAACCTCCCATGTCGCATAACACACCACCTCCCAGATTAATCAAAAGTGTCTTTCTGTCAGCATTTACAGCACTTAATTGCTTCCAGATTTTAAGGCAACTGTGTATGTTTTTGTTTTTTTCTCCCTGTTTTATTTCGATAATATGTTCGTTTTGTTTCTTGTCGAAATTATTCAACAGGAGTTCCAGACAGTATTTTTTTGTGTTACTATCAACAAGAATACAGATAATTCTATCGCTGTAAGCTGAAATGAATTTTTTAAAGCATTTAAAATTATAGGAGAAAATAATTTTATGCATTGCTCTTGGCTTCTTGTTATTCTTTAATCCAGATATTTAAAATTTCTCCAATATACATCATGTGGTAGTCTTTATTGGGATAAACTTTGCCGGGTATGCTTTTATCAATAAAATTGTTTTCGCTCACAGGGGCTGCATATATTTTTTCACATTCCAGAATGATACGGGCTTCTTTAAATGCAATACTCTTGTTTTCTGTTTCAAAAGGAGTGAGCCCCGACTTGTTTATTTTATCCATATCCCTGCCCGATTTGCTGCCCATAAGGTTCAGGATATTACGGTATTTCTCTTCATAGAATGTGAGCGTAAAATAATTTTCGCGTTCTGTAAATTGGTAAGTATAGCGTTGTGGGCGTACAAAGATAAAAGCAACGGGTTTATTCCACAACCAGCCCAGACCACCCCAGTTGGCAGTCATCATATTAAATTTGTTTTCAAAATTACCGGCTGCTACCAGCATCCAGTCATCGGCTATAAGCCGTATCTCACCTGCTTTAAATTCTTTATAGGTGATTTTCTTAAAATCTTTTATTGGGTTCTCCATAGTTTGACAAAATAGGTTTAGATTAATAAAAATGATTAAAAATGCTAAATAATGTTCTTTCTTCATATTGTTTTATTTTTAGTGTAAAAATATAAAATATTTTAATTCTTCTTGCAGTTCTTGCGTTGTTAATAAATAAAAACGAAGTAAAGAATTAGTTTTGCTATCTTATCATTTTTTTTTGATTAAGTTTGTGAAATTAAATAAATAATTATGCAATTACAAATAGGAGATAAGGTCAGTTTTATTGACGAAAAAAGAGAAGGTACTGTTACTAAAATTTTAAATCCTTCTACTGTACAGGTAGAAATTGAAGATGGTTTTGAAATACCTGTTTTAATTAAGAATTTAATTAGAATCACACCCACTCAGAAGATAGACATAAGTAAAATAGAACCAGAAATTATCAAAGAAAGTATTACAGAAGAACTTGAATATTTTGATGAAGAAGATGAGTTAACAAGCCCTCTTTTTGTGGACAAGAAAAATGCTAAGAAAACTGTCTTCTTAGCTTTTGAACCTCTTAATCAAAAAGACCTTGTACCTGATATGTTCAATATCTTTTTGTGTAATGCAAGTGATTGTGATATTTTATTCAGTTGTTTTCTGAAACAAAATGAAAAGTATACAGGATTTTGTTACGATGCCGTTTCTTCCAACAGCAGATACCTTATTCATACTATTGAAGACGAAGACCTGGAAAAATGGCAGCATTTAAGATTACAATTGCTCTTTTATACGACACAGGAAAATGACATAAAGGAACCCATAGATAAAGAAATCTATACTAATCCTGTAAAGTTCTTTCAGAAGGGCTCCTATGTGTATTTGCCCGAGTTGAAATCATATTGTATCCCTTTTTATTTATACGAAGAAGTTGTGCCACAGATATGGGAAGAAGAACAGTGGGAGCAGGATAAAATTGACAAAATCCCTGTGCGTAATATCAAAGAAATGCTTAAAGAGCATGCTTCTATTGCAGGACTTGATAAAAAACATGTGGCAGCCCCCTATATTGCAGAGGTGGACTTGCATATAGAACAGCTGGTGGAAGACGACAGGGGTTTAAGTAGTTATGAGAAGTTAAACATCCAATTAGATTATTTTTCAAAATGTCTCGATGCTGCCATAGTTCAGAAATTTAAGAAGATTACTTTCATACATGGCGTAGGGCAGGGGCGGCTTAAAGAAGAAATCCATAAAATCATCAAAGAGAGTTATGAGGGTGTTAAGATACAAGATGCCCCTTTTAAAAAATATGGAGTAGGTGCTACTGAGGTTCTAATACCTTTTAACTTGACACTTTAAAATCATTTTTCACCAAAAACAAGAGCTGTATAAGTGTACAGTTCGGCTGTTTTCCAACCGTCCCATCCCAGTCCTGCCTTGTCTCTTGAGCAATGACCTAAAAACTCTTCCAAAGACCAGCCCGTTTCTGTTGCTACCTGCGGTAAAAAAGTGCCAGAATGATACCCTTTTTTAATATAGATGCCATGCTTGCCCAGAATTATCTCATCAACAGAATAAATACGCTTTATCGGCGACAGGACAGATATTTCTATCTGTATGTCTTTAAGCTCATCTTTTGCTACAGGATTAAATCTTGTATCCTGTGTGGCAGAGGCAATAGCCATTTCCTGTACAGTATTATAGAGGGGTTCATCAGTGTAAAAACGACCTATGCAACCTCTTAATGATTTATTTTTGTATAATGATACAAATACACCCAATGGGGCATGCAATGCTTCAGGAAAATCTTTGCTTTGAAGCACATCCTTCTTTCTGTCTGGAATATATTTATTAAGTGTGTTTTGCACCAGTTTCAGCAGTATCTCCTTTTCCTGAGGACTTAAATCAAATTCGCCTGTGGATTTATTTTGTTCTGATGCAGAAGAACTTCCAATACCTTTATCATCAGTAGTAAAGCAAATGGATGCATAGCCAACTACCCTTTCCTTGTCGCCGTAATCGCTATCTCCAGAGTTGGTTTGTTCAATCAGATGTGCTTTTATATTTTGGTGCTTCTCCGTTATTTTTAATAAAGTCAATACGGACGACCAGCCACATAAACTTGTAGCCAGTCCTTTAATGTGAAGCAGGTCATTAGAAGATAACTGATTGATAAGTGCTTCTGAATTGTTTTTCAAAATAGCTTCCACTGTCAGCTTATCAGTGTTTTGGGCATCTTTATAAGATGGATAATGAGAAAAATCACTGCTTATGATAAATAAATTATTAGAATTAAAGTATGGAAAAAGTGCATCAGCTATCTTGCCAATAGTATTTACAGACTGTGTGCCTATAACAACAGGAATAATCTGAAAATCCTTTTCTAGGTTATATTGCAAAAAGGGCAGTTGCACTTCCAGACTGTGTTCCTGTGAGTGTGCATCGTGCCTGTATGTAAAAAAAGGATAATTGTCAACAAGCGATTTGGCTAGCTCAGTATTCACCTTTACCTCGCCAAGAGGTGTGATGTAATTTCCAATATAATAAATGGAAGCCCCTTCAAAAGCTATACTGTGACTTGAGGTTATTACAAAAATATTATCATATTTTTTTGTTTTATCAATCTGGTTAAATGCTGAGGCAGCAGTCCTTCCTGAATATACATAACCGGCATGAGGAGAAATAATGGCTACAACATTATTATGCTGCCTGACTTGGGCTTCTTCAGAAAGCTTCTTTAACTCATTTTTAAGAGTGTCGGGCTGTGCAGGATAGAACTTTCCTGCATATATTGCCCTTCTGTTTATTAATCCTTTGGAATCGCTTCCACTTTGTGAATGACAGGAAAAATGTGAAAACATAATTAATAAAATTAGAAATAAGTTTATAATTCTGATTTTCATTTTAGTATTACATGATATCTGATTTCAAAATTAATAAAAATTATTAATTTAGCGTTATTAGAAAAACTCTTTGTCTTCAATGCCCACAATACCTATATATAAGACGCAAATATTGGCCATGAAAATGATGATTTTTATGCTGGGCTTCTCAGCAGTCATTATGCAACTCTTGTTTATTAGGGAGTTGTATGCTTTCTTTTATGCCAATGAACTTATTTTAGGGGTCATTTTATCGGTTTGGATGCTCTTTGTTGCACTAGGTTCATGGTTGGGCAGGTTCTTTACAAATTATGTGAATAAAACAAACATATTATCGGCTATTTTTCTGATACTTGCTGTTGTACCACCTCTTATTATAATCCTGTTACGTTTCTACCGTATAAATTTTTTCTTTCCTGGCTTGGCTGTTAACATGCCAGCAATTTTACTGACTTGCCTGGTTTTTTTATCTGTATATTGTCTTTTATCTGGCCTTGCTTTTACCTCTTTATGTTCAATATATTCATCGTTCTTGACTTCTAATAAAATCAATGAAGTCTATTACAGAGAAACCATTGGAAGTGTTATGGGTGGTTTGTTGTTTAGTTTTATTCTTGTTTTCTATTTTTCGACCTTTCAGATTCTCAATATTCTAGTTGTAGCAAATCTCATTGTAATTGGTATATGGGCATTTACAATTAAATTGCGTCCATTAATTATTGTGGTGTTTCTTTTTATTGCTGCATCAAACTTATTATGGCTCTTCGATTTGGATAATATTACAAAAAAAGATTTC
>CAZVOS010000165.1:0-6485 GCA_964628845.1 uncultured Bacteroidales bacterium
GCAGAATTATTGCTTACAGCTCCTACTGCCACAACTTCCCCATTGGTGTTTACACTCAAATCATATACTGTAAAACCGGTTGTTTCTTGTGCCAATATATTTAAATCCTGGTCAAATTTCACCACCCTATCGGATGAACCAGCATACACATTACCACAATCATCAACATCAAGTCCGCAGTTTTTAACTACAAGCAATCCTAATGTGGTTGTATTTTGCCCACCAGGAATAGTAACTGATGTTATTAATGCCCCTGTTGACAAATCTCTTTTATGTATCTGTGTGCCACTATGGGTATATACATAATTATTATTGGATATAATTGCTTTAAGCCCACCACCATTTTGTGTGGCTGGTAAATAATTCTCACATTTATAACCCAGAGTATAATTAAGTGGTACCTTATACAAGGGCACACTGGTTGGACATTGTCCGATATTCTGCGTAATCAAACCCACAGAATTATGTGTGATAAAATTATATTTGGCATTTCGTGAAGCCGAAATACCACGTATTTCTACAGGTGTTGTACCAAAACCCATTACGTTTGTTGTGTCAAACGTTTGAAAGCCAGCTACAGCTCCATTACTTACATTAATGTTATAAACTACTGAAGAGAAATCAAAACCCATGACTAAGGGCAAATACGTACCACCAACAATAAGCTTGGTATTGTCGCAGTTGAATGTAATACTCCAGTATTCACAAGAGGCATTGGGACCTGAATTGTTCCACATCATAGCACCAGCAGTCGAAATCTTTTGAATTTTGGGTGATGTACCTGCTGTGATATAGCTGATACCTGAATTATCAGTAGCCATCGTACCAAGCCAGTAGCCAGAAGTATCCCAAGGTGTGGCATAAGTCCACTGCAATGTGCCCGCAGTATTGTATTTATTTAACTTCATAGGTGATTCACCACCTATGACGTATATGTTGCCTGCTGCATCTGTTTCCACTTCCCAAACAGCATTTGACGAAGTAAATGCCGGTGATACAACCCAGGGGTCAATAACCAAACTTCTTGTATTGTCGTAATTTTCAATGTCAAAACCAAGAATGCCATCACTATAAGTAAACGCAATGGCTACAGCTTCATTATTATCTGCGTAATAAGCCACTGGCTTTAGTTCGGAAATATCCAAAAAAGAACCTTTAATATGCAGGTTTCCTTCAGATGTTAGCTCAAATTCCACTTTAACATCCTGATTTTTTGTGTAAAAACCTTCATACCTCATTCTTATTTTTGAGGCATCGGCTCCAGGCGATAAATAAAGATTATATTTTATACCACGCCCGGGATGACACATATATTCAACATCTACTTTATCATATATATTTTTATAAAGAAGCTTGTTATAACCACTGATAAAATTTTCATTAATTACATCACCTGTTGCTTTATCATAAAAAGCATAGGAATAATAGGATTGTATTTTATCCGAAGCTATCAATTCAACATTATTGTTTGCACCTATCCAACTTACTGTAGCCAACTCGCTCAGACAGATTCTTTTTGGCTCATGGCGGCGTTCTCTTGACCTTCCCGGATTTCTTATAAAGTGGTCGTGCCTGTATGTAAGGCCTTCCTTTGTAAAAAAAGCAGTTAATCCATTATAATCTATGCCATATTCAATTGGAGCAGATTGTTCTATTCTGCCATCAAACTGCCCCTTATTTTCAATAAACGAAAGTGCGGATGTCCATTCAGTAGATAGTTTATTACTCTTATCAGGCATATTTTGCGAATAAATAATACCTATATTAAAGGCATATAGGAACAGAAAAGTTACAGAAATTACAAACAGATTCTTGTATGATTTCATTTCTAATGAGTTATAAAGTTAATTTTACCAAATTTATATATTTTATTTTATATAAAAAAATAATTTTAAAAAAAAGCCAAATACAAATATAAAAAAAAGCTTCGCACATAGACGAAGCTTTTTAAAAAGGTTGACAATATTTAATAATTTATTTCTTCTTATTGGGTATTTCAAGACCATAACCATGTTTTTTGTCAACTACTCTAAGGACAAGACTTAGGATGATAGCTAACACACCAAATCCGGAGAAAATAATTTCAGGAATAGTATAATTATATTTAACACCTTCAACACCGGCTGCAATTTGTTCAGATACTCCAGGATTTGAAGCAGACAGTGACCAGCCAATTAAAATAGGAACGAGAAGTAATCCGATATTTTGTATCCAGAAAATTGCTCCATAAGCAGAGCCCAAATACCTGTCTTCAACAATTTTAGGTAATGAAGGCCACATAGAAGCGGGAACTAATGAGAAAGCGGTACCTAAAATCACGATTGTTCCTATGGCAATAGGTACATTAAAAGCTTCGGCAGGTACAAAAGCGAAAATAAGATGTGAAACTGTCATCAAAATAGCTCCATAAAGCATCATCGAAGCCCCTTTCCCTTTAATATCAAGGAAGTATCCTATAAAAGGAGTTAAAATCATAGCACCTATAGGGAAATATGAGAAATAAGCTGCGGCATCTTTTATTGGAATATCTAATTTTGATGCAAGCATATCGGTAGCAAATTTCTGAAATGGGAAAATAGCTGAATAAAACAATACACATAAACCAGCTATAGAAAGGAAACCTGGATTAGAAAATATCTTTCCAATGTCTTTTATCTTAAATTCTTCTTCAGGGTCACTTGATATTTCAGATTTTCCCAATTGTTTGTCAAGTTTATAATCCATAAAAGTATATATGAGAAATGTTAAAAATCCAATACATAAGAATACCATCCCCCATAAAACAGAATTGGCAGGGCCACCGCTTTCAGCAAAGATAGGTGTTAAACGGAATACTGCAAAAACACCAAGACGTGCTACAGCCATTTCGAGACCCATAGCCAGTGCCATCTCCCTTCCCCTGAACCACTTAACAATAGTTTTAGATACCGTAATGCCTGCCATTTCGACACCCACGCCAAAAATAGCAAAACCAACAAAAGCCAGTTTGGCTGAAGCAGGAACCCATACTATAAATGAATTAAGCCATGTTGCAAATCCAGATACGGCAAAAGCATCGGTGAGGGCGTAAAATTTAAGTCCTGCACCTACTACCATCGTCAATCCCGCGGTAATAAGGGTAAAACGAATACCCATCTTATCAAGGATTATTCCTGATAAAATCAAAAAGAAAGCAAATACATTCAGAAAAAATTCAGAACCACCCAACATACCAAAAACCTCAGGGGTCCATTTGTAGTCAGTTTCTAACAATGTTTGTAATGGAGCCACCACATCTACAAAGAAATAAGCAAAAAACATGGTTATTGAAATCAATGCCAATGCAATCCAGCGAGCAACTTTCGACTCATTTAAAGTCTTTTTTATTTCTGTCATGATTTTGAAGATTTAAATTATTAACTTAAGTTTATAAAATTTAATTTGAAAAGCAAAAGTATTAAATATTTTAACCCAATGGAAAATAAAAATTACCTAAAAATTTTTTTAGAAATTAAAATTGTTTTAAATTTACAAAATTCTTTTAGTTTTTTCTTTAATGAAACACTTATTAAGTATATTAATATGAGAAAGTTTACTGTTTTTTTTATCGCATTATTATTTAATAGTAGTATTATTTACTCACAAAACTATTTTCAATACCATACTATTAAATCAAAAAGTCAACCGCTTATAAACCTCTTGGAAGAACATACAGTTCCACCATACAGAACCTGCGGTACCATGGATTATCTTCAAATGGAAATTGCTGCTGACCCGAGCAGAAAAGAAAAACTATATCAAATAGAAAAAGAAGCTCAAGAATGGATAAAAAATAATGAGGATTATATTAATAACAGTAAAACTGTCATTACCATACCTGTGGTGGTTCATGTGGTTTATAATACAACTGCCCAGAATATTTCGGATGCCCAGATTAACTCGCAAATAGCTGTTCTTAATCAGGATTACAGAAACCTTAATGCTGATGGTGCTAATGTGCCATCAGTATTTCAAAGTTTGAGGGCAGATTGTGAAATTGAATTTTGTCTGGCTACCGTTGATCCTAATGGCAATCCCACTACAGGTATCACACGTACACAAACAACTCAAACATCTTTTTCGAATACCAATAATGGCGTAAAATTTACAGCTCAGGGAGGACATGATATATGGGATAGAAATAAATATTTGAATTTATGGGTCTGTAATCTGGGTGGAGGTCTTCTCGGTTATGCTCAATTTCCTGGTGGTACAGCCAATACCGATGGTGTTGTTGTTACTTATTTAGGATTTGGTAATATGGGGACAGCTCAATCGCCATACAATAAAGGACGTTCAGCAGTACATGAAATAGGGCACTGGTTACATTTATATCATGTGTGGGGAGATGATAATGGGGCTTGTACCGGTACTGATTATTGCGATGACACACCCAATCAGGCAAGTGAATATTATAGCTGTCCTACACATCCTCAAAATTCATGCAGCAGCAACGATATGTTTATGAATTATATGGATTATGTGGATGATGCCTGTATGATAATGTTTTCCAATGATCAGAAAGCTAGGATGGTAGCCACATTAAATAATCAAAGGGTATCCCTTCAGACTTCCAATGGATGTCAGGGTTCGGGAGCTGCACCTGAAACAGATTTTACAGCTAATGTTACCACTATTCCCATAGGAGGCAATGTTAACTTTACCGATTTGTCAACAAATAATCCCACATCATGGAGTTGGACTTTTACAGGAGGTACGCCTCCAAGTTCTACGGTTCAAAATCCAACTGGAATAACCTATAATGCCGCAGGTACTTATGATGTTTCTCTTACTGCTACAAATTCTTTTGGTTCAGATACTGAAACCAAAACCGGCTATATTGAGGTTGTTACAGGCAGCATAGCTCCTGTAGCTGATTTTACAGCCAATACGACCACTATCCCAGAAGGAGGTAGTGTTAATTTTACTGATTTATCTGCTAACTTACCTACGACTTGGGATTGGGCATTTACAGGCGGCACTCCTGCTTCTTCAACAGTACAGAATCCCAGCAATGTTGTTTACAATACTGCTGGTACTTATGAAGTGTCATTAACAGTTACGAACTCTGCTGGCACCGATACTGAAACCAAAACTGCATACATTACCGTTGTTACTGGTGGCATTGCACCCACAGCCGATTTTTCTGGCAGCCCTACAACCATATCTGTTGGTGGCAGTGTTAACTTCACCGATTTATCACAGAACTTCCCCACCAGTTGGAATTGGTCGTTTACGGGAGGCACTCCTGCTTCTTCAACAGCACAAAATCCATCTGGTATCACATATGGTGTAGCTGGCACTTACCCTGTTTCGCTTACAGTATCAAATGCTTTTGGCACTGATTCAGAAACTAAAAATGCCTATATAAATGTAACTACTGGTGCTATTGGATTATGCGACACCTTGAATTACCCGCTTAATGGGGCACCTGCATTATACCTATCACCGGCAGGGCACTATGCTACTGGCACTAATGAATACAGAGATAAAGCCAAAGCCCAGTATTTCGACGACTTTTCTCCTTATTACAGAATTATGGGGGGTATTTATTGGTTTGGCGCTGCTACTGGTAGCGGAAATGTCACTTTCCATGTGTGGAATAATTCTGGCAGCAGTGGCACTCCCGGAGCAACACCTATCATTACACAAACACTCCCTATGAGCAATATCATCGATAATGTGACAAATGAACAATTAACTTATGTGATGTTCGATAATCCTGAAATTGCCTACGGCCCATTTTACATGGGAGTTCTTATACCCAATACGCCAGGCGATTCACTTGCGGTCAAATCCAACTCTACCGGACAGGGAGGCAATCCTGTAAAAGCATGGGAACAATGGTCAAACGATTCATGGTACAATTTCAGTGTGGCCTGGGGCGGAAACCTTAATGTAAAACTCGGTATTTTCCCAATTATTTGTATGTCCACAGGTATTGACGAAAATGAACAGGAAAATCTAAGCATATATCCTAATCCCGCTTCTAATTCACTCACTATTGATTTTATTAACAAAGTACCTAATGACCTAAATATTTATATGTTCAACAGTTTGGGCAATCTTGTAAAAACCTTTAATACTGATGCATTCAATGATAATAAAGCACAAATTTCCCTCGAAAATATGTCATCAGGCATTTATTACATAAACATCAGAACAAATAAAGGTGTATTCAATAAGAAAATTACAATTGTTAAGTAATTTGTTATCTATGTTTTTTCATTTTTTTATTAATTTAGCTATTAAAGAAATTTATTTATTAATCATATAAAACCAATGTTTATGAAAAAACTGCTACCAATGATTATTGCATTATTTTGTATTTCATCTGTAAAAACGTATGCTCAGATAAGTCAGGGAGGTACACCACCCAGTTTTTACTATAATTTGAATGCAGAGAATTTTGACCACAAAACCGTTTATCCCGATAATATTAAAGGGATATTTGAAGAAGATGCCGC
>CAZVOS010000166.1:0-6438 GCA_964628845.1 uncultured Bacteroidales bacterium
GTAAAAGCACACGGCTGCCTGCACCATAACTGTAACTACTGCCTCCCCTTATGCTTACCTGGTCTTCCATAACCATTACGCCTGGCACTTGCTGAATGACTGTTTCAATAGATTGGGTATTGGTATTTTCAATCATAGTGGCTCTTATAATATCCATCGAAACGGTTACATCAGAGAGTTTTTGTTCAAACTTACCGGCACTTACAACAACTTCGTTAAGTATTTTTGACTCATCTTCTAATTTGATATTTATTATCAGCTTGTCATGTTCTTTGAGCCGTATTTTCCTTTTCTCAGTGGCGTAACCCACAAACTGATACTCGAAAAAATAGTCTCCAGGTTCCAATTCAATAGAATAATATCCCTTTTCATCAGTAATTACGCCCAATCCTTTAGTCCTGTCTATAATCACATTGGCTCCAACAAGGGTTTCTTTTGATTTTAAATCGCTGACAGTTCCCGATACAGTGGCTGTTTGTGAAAAAAGATTTGTGCGTATTAAAACTACAAATAACAGTAAACATATTTTTCTCATAAGCGTGCTGTTAAGTTAATAATTACATTTAAATAAATAAAAAATAGAAATATTCAGTCCAGACAAAAGAAACTAAAGTTTAAGCATATATTGTAAAGCAAAAGTACGTGGGGGTTGAATATCTCCTGGTCTTATCATGTATTCTTCATTAAGGATATTTCGTACCACAAGCGAAAGTCGAGATTTTTCTCCCAAATCAACCCCAGAACGTAAATCAAAAGTAATTTTACCTGTATTGTTTTTATCTCTGTACTCTTTTAAGCCAGCCATTATAAACATAGGGTCTCCGTTAAATATAATAGGATTTCCGTTCGGAAAACGTAAGGAATCTTCAAATACTTTGTCGATGTTTACAATAGCACTAAAATAGTTCATCGAAAAGCCAAAAGTAACGTCTTTCCATGTGATGTCGAAATCTGCTTTGGCACTGTGGTAAAATCTGTATTTTAATATTCTGCTCCTTGAAGTGGTGAGGTCTTTTTCTTCTTCTTTTATATTTAAATCTACGGGATTGGTGTATGTATAACCAGCCATAAGAGAGGTGGGTAAGCCAAACAATTTGCCATGACCAATGATAGCTATGTCAATTCCAGTAATTTGTGCATTACTTATGTTATATGCTTTGAACCCGATATATTTAAAAACAGTATCAGGTGGATAAAAGGGAGCCACATATGGAAAATGATAGCCAAAGGAGAACTCAATCATATCTTTGTATTCAGTCCAAAAGCCAGCCACATCTAAATAACCACTCCAGTTACTGATAGTAAATCCACGTTTGAAACCAATTTCTGCACTCCAGCCCTTTTCTGGTTTTAAAGTATCGTTAGGGAAAAGATTAACAGCTGAAACTGTGGTCTGAATATATTTTTCAGCAATGGTAGGATATCTGAAACCTTGTCCGAACGAAGCCCTCAGATGTGTTTTTTCCCATAGGTGATAATTTAATCCCATTCTGAATACGGGTTGTGAATTGGCCTTTTCTTTTTCGAGGCGGAATGTTTCCCAACGGGCTCCAAGTGAAGAAGTCAGTTTTTTATATTTCTTATCAATTTGTGAGTAAATGGCTGCGCTGGCACCATAATGCATATAAGCACCATATATTTCTGAAAAAGATTCTATAAATGTGCCCGTCAGCCCTGTTGTCCATGTAAATTCGTTTTCAAACTGTTTCTGAAACTGATATTCTCCAAAGTAATTATTATCATTGCTCCCTTGCTCTGTTGAGTTCAAATTTTCAGTTCTAAAAAATCTTGTTTTTAGGTTATGTCTGAAACCATTTGGTGAGTAATATGTGATATAAGGGTCAATGTTCATTCGGGCATTAAAAAATTTGTGGTCATAAGAGCCATTAATTTTATATATTCCAGAGTCGCCATTTTCCCATATGAAGAATTTAGCCCCGTCCCACTTCATATAATTAGCATTTAATCCATAGGTAAGGCCTTCTACTTTTTTACTGCGCCAGCGGGTATTAAAATTTATTCTGGCTCTTTGTTCATTATCACCTTGTCTGTACCCGTTATCTGCAAATACATTACCGCCTATAACCAAATCAAAATTTCCGAACATACGCGAATGAAAGAACTGTGTTCCTGTAAAAATGGGTTGCACATTACCCCATGTTTTGGCATATTCACGTTTGGGATCGCCATATATGCCCGAAGAAAATATCACTTTTGTTTCGGGAGCCATTTTGGGGTACTTAGTACGGACATTAATAACGCCATTGAGAGCAGATGAACCATATAACGCTGAGGATGCCCCTTTCATAACTTCAATATGCTCAATATTTTCTACTGGGGCAAAATTCCATTTTACATCGCCTGATGCACCAGCCATCATTGGCAAATCATCAACAAGCATCAGTACCCGGCTGCCTGCCCCGTAGCTATAACTGCTACCCCCACGGATACTGGCCTGTTCGTCCATAATCATGACGCCAGGAACTTGCTGAACAACTGTCTCTATGTTCTGGGTATTGGTGTTTTCAATCATTTCCGCCCTGATAATATCCATAGATACTGTTACATCGGATAGCTTTTGCTCAAAACGCCCAGCGCTTACTACTACCTCGTCAAGAATTTTAGACTCATCTTCTAGTTTAATATTTATCTTAATCTGCTCGCCATCTTTAAGCTTTAGCTTACGCTTCTCAACAGCATATCCGATAAATTTATATTCAACACTATAATCGCCTGGTTCCAAATCAATGGAATAATAACCTTTTTCGCTGGTAGTAACCCCTTGTGTTTGATTAATAATAATGTTTACTCCTACAAGAGTTTCTTTGGTTTTTAGGTCGGTAACTGTACCTGATAATTTAGCGTTTTGAGCGAAAATACTAAGCGAAAAAAATGATAATAAAATAGTAAAAACTTGTTTCATAAATTTTCATTTAGTAAATAAAAAGTACAAAGGTATAACTTTTTTTAAATTACTTTTGCAAAAAAATGCTTGAGCTGTGTTGCTTTATCAAATAGGAATAGGATTAATACCAGGTATTGGTGATGTACGGGCAAAAAAACTTATTGCCTATTGCGGGGGTGTAGAAGCTGTTTTTAAAGAAAAAAAACGTCTTTTGCTTAAAATACCAGGCATAGGCAAAGCAGCAGTTAATGAAATTTCCTCTCAAAATGTATTATCAAGGGCAGAAAATGAAATCAAATTCATAGAAAAGCACTACATAAAACCACTTTTTTATCTCGACGATGATTATCCCCAACGTCTGAAACATTGTGATGACGGCCCTGTTATGATTTATTATAAAGGAAATGCTTCTCTTAACCAACCCAAAATGATAAGCATTGTGGGTACGCGTTCTGCCACAGAATATGGTAAATTATTATGCCGTCAGTTGGCTGCTGAACTTTCTTCATTTGAAGTGGTTGTTATAAGCGGTCTGGCTTATGGCATTGATACTGCCGCCCATAAAGCAGCACTCGATAATAATTTGCAAACCATAGCGGTTCTTGGGCACGGGCTCGATACATTATATCCTGCAACAAACAGGGAATTGGCAAAAAAAATTACTCATCAGGGGGGCTTAATAACCGAATTTTTAAGCGGAACCAAACCCGACAGAGAAAATTTTCCACAACGCAACCGCATTATTGCTGGCATGTCCGATGCTGTTATTGTGGTTGAAGCCGCCGAAAGGGGAGGCGCACTCATCACTGCCGAAATTGCCCTGTCGTACAACAGAGATGTGCTGGCTGTACCCGGTGCTGTAAACCAGCAATATTCAAAAGGTTGCAATAAACTGATTAAACTCAATAAAGCCGCTCTTATTGAATCTGCAAAAGATATTCTATATTCACTCGGATGGGATTTAAAAGAGGATGTAAAAATGAATACCCAAAAACAAATGTTTGTAGAACTTAAACCCGACGAAGAAGAGCTTGTTAAAATTTTAAAAGAGAAAAAAAGTATGGCTATTGACGAAATATCCTATAAAACCCAGTTGCCAATCAGCAAAGTAGCTACAATACTTCTCGAACTCGAATTTAAAAACCTTGTACTGGCTCTACCAGGAAAGCTTTTTCAGTATCTCGGATAATATTTAAACCCGCATTTTTAAATAAAAAACTTATCTAAAAACATATATTTTTGTAGAAAAAAAATTATAATAATGATTAACAACGAAGAACTATTAAAAAAAATTATTGCACATGCCAAAGAATATGGCTTTGTATTTCCTTCGAGCGAAATATACGATGGCATGAGTGCGGTATATGATTACGGGCAAAATGGTGTAGAACTCAAAAATAACATCCGTAACTACTGGTGGAAGAGCATGGTACAATTACATGATAATATTGTGGGCATTGATACTGCCATTTTTATGCACCCGCTTATCTGGAAAGCTTCAGGACATGTGGATGCTTTTAACGACCCCCTTATTGATAACAAAGATTCAAAGAAAAGATACCGTGCCGATGTATTGCTTGAAGATTATATTCAGAAAATAGAAAATAAATTATCAAAGGAAATAGAAAAAGCCGCAGAACGTTTTGGTGATGCCTTCAACGAAAAGCAATACAGAGAAACAAATCAACGGGTTTTAGAATATCAACAAAAAATCGACAGCATAAAACAACGGTTTTATAGAGCTCTCGAAAATGACCAACTGAACGATATTAAAACCCTTATTGAAGAACTTAAGATTGTGTGCCCCATATCAGGTACCTGCAACTGGACAGAAGTGCGTCAGTTTAACCTGATGTTCTCAACCCAGATGGGTTCTGTAAGCCAGGAATCTAATACCATTTATCTAAGACCTGAAACAGCACAGGGCATTTTTGTAAACTATTTAAACGTACAGAAAACAGGGCGCATGAAAATTCCCTTTGGTATTGCACAAACAGGAAAAGCTTTCCGCAACGAAATTGTAGCCCGGCAGTTCATCTTTCGCATGAGAGAATTTGAACAAATGGAAATGCAATATTTTGTAAAGCCAGGCGAAGAACTCAAATGGTACGAATACTGGAAAGATGTACGCCTCAAATGGCATACTTCTATGGGATTACCACAATCAAAATACCGCTGGCACACTCACGAAAAACTGGCACACTATGCCAACGCTGCCGCCGACATAGAATTCGAATTCCCTTTCGGTTTCAAAGAGCTCGAAGGCATACACTCCCGTACCGATTTTGACCTCAATGCCCATATCAAATATTCTGGAAAAAAACTCCAGTATTTCGACCCCGAAACCAACGAAAGCTATGTGCCTTATGTAGTAGAAACATCTATAGGTCTCGACAGAACATTTCTGGCTATTCTTTGCCACAGCTATAAAGAAGAAACCCTCGAAGATGGTTCAAACAGGGTGGTGCTTAATATTCCTCCTCCATTGGCCCCCTATAAAGTAGCCGTACTGCCTCTGATGAAAAAAGATGGGCTGAGCGAAAAAGCACAAAGCATTTTCGATGACCTAAAATATGATTTTATGTGCTCTTACGAAGAGAAAGATACCATAGGAAAAAGATACCGCCGCAACGATGCCATAGGAACTCCCTTTTGCATCACTATAGACCACCAGACCCTCACAGACGATACTGTTACCATCAGATACAGGGACACTATGCAACAGGAACGGATTAATATAGGGCAACTAAAACAAAAGTTGTTCGAAATTACTTCCTTTTCCAGAACTTAAAAGCAGATTGTATTTACAAAGGATTCTTAATGGCTCATTAGAAAATTTTTATGAGATAAAATTTTTCCTTGTGTTCTTTGCGTCTTTGCGTGAAAATAAAAACTATTTTTAAACTATTTTAATATTACATTAAAAATATTTTACTAATTTTGCATTATATTAAATAAATCTAAATAAAAATACACAGTTCTTATGCAAGATGATACAGATAAAATTTTAAACAAGCTTACACAAACCGATTATAAATGGGGTTTTGTTACTGATGTTGAAACAGAAACAATCCCTAAAGGTTTGAATGAAGATGTGGTACGCATCATTTCGCAAAAAAAAAGCGAGCCTGCATTTCTTTTGGAATATCGCTTAAAAGCTTTTCGCCATTGGCTAACGATGAAAGAGCCAAAATGGGCACATATTAAATATCCCTCTATAGATTATCAGGATATTATCTATTATGCCGCACCTCAAAAAAAAGCAAAGCTCGACAGTCTTACTGATGCCGACCCGGAACTATTAGCTACTTTCGATAAGCTGGGCATACCTCTTAATGAACAAAAGATGCTGGCGGGTGTTGCCGTGGATGCTGTTATGGATAGTGTTTCGGTGGCAACCACTTTCAAAAGCACTCTGGCAGAAAAAGGCATTATATTTTGCTCCTTTAGCGAAGCCGTAAGAGAATATCCCGATTTGATACAAAAGTACATGGGCATTGCTGTGCCTTATACAGATAATTATTTTGCAGCCC
>CAZVOS010000167.1:0-6437 GCA_964628845.1 uncultured Bacteroidales bacterium
ATTATATCTGAAAAGAGAGAAAACTGTTACTAATTTTTTCATAGCACCTCAAAAATTGAAATTGCCCATATTTTTAAAATTATTATCATCATATTAAAATTAATATTATCTTTGCACCCTCAAAATTATTAACAATTTAAAAATTTAATTATGCCAGCAAGAATAAGATTACAACGTTATGGTAAAAAAGGGAAACCTTTTTATCATATTGTAATAGCGGATGGTCGTGCACCACGTGATGGAAAATTTATTGAAAATATTGGCACTTACAACCCGCTGACAATACCTGCAACTATAGAACTCGATATTGATAAATCAGTTCAATGGTTGAAAAATGGAGCTACTCCAAGTGATACTGCAAAAGCCATCCTGTCGTACAAAGGTGTTTTATATAAATACCACCTTCAGAAAGGTGTTGCCAAGGGTGCATTAACACAAGAGCAAGCAGAAGCAAAGTTCAATACATGGTTAGCGGACAAAGAGGAAAGAATTAACAATAAAATTAAAGCTAAAGAACTTGCCCATAAAGAAGCCAAAAAGAAAGCTTTAAATAAGGAAATTGAAGTAAGTGAGGCCCGTGAAAAAGAATACATGGCTAAATTAGCCAAATTGGCCGAAAAAGAAGCTAAAGAACAAGCCAAACAAGAACCAGAAGTAATTGCTGAGACGCTCTCTGCTGCTGAAATAACAGAAGCTCCTATCAATAATGAGCCCGTTGCAGAAATAGCAGAAGAAGTAAAAGCTCCTGCAATAGAAGATATCACTCCTCTTGCTACCGACGAAGTTAAAACAGATGTATCTGTAGAGCTTCCTGCCGAAGCTTCTGATGAAGTTAAACCTGAAACGACAGAAGAAAAACCAGAATAATTACTATAGCTATTTATGACCCATGACGGATATATGGCTATTGGTTCTTTTTTATCTTTACATGGATATAAAGGCCAAATAAATATATACCTTAATGTAAAGATAAATAAAAATTTCAAATTTATTGAACCCGTGTTTGTTGAATTTAATCAAACATGGGTTCCTTTTTTTATAGAAGAATTCAGCGAAAAAAATAAAAAACGCTTTATTGTAAAGATTAAAGATATTAATTCTGAAAACGATGCTCTTAAGTTTAAAAGTAAAAAATTATATGTAACAAAAAGCTTCTATAATAAGCATTTTGAAAATGAAAATGAGTTTTTATACCTAATGGGTTATGAAGTACACGACAGACAACATGGTTTTATTGGATGTATTAAAGATGTGCTTGAATATCCTGGTCAATATATTTTTAAAATTACTGGTTTGCAGGAAGAAGAGATTTTAATACCGGTAAATAGCGATTTTATTGAAAGAATTATAAAAAAAACCAAGAAAATTCACATCACTACTCCTGAAGGATTGCTCGATATTTACATTAAAAAGTGACCACAGATTTATTCCACTTTAAAAAATTCTCTCTGAGTGATGATAATTGTACCATGAAAATAGGTACAGATGCCGTCCTCCTTGGCTCATGGACGGATACAGAAAATGCTGCTTCAATACTTGATATTGGCACTGGCTCAGGCATCCTGGCTCTTATGATGGCACAAAAATCAGAATCCAATGTGAATATCGATGCTGTTGAAATTGATAAACCATCTGCTTATACTGCTGAGAATAACTTTAAGAAATCACCATGGAGAAACAGGATATCTGTTTTTAATATGGCTATAATAGATTTTACACATTCATTAAGCAAAAAGTATGATTTAATTATTTGTAACCCGCCTTTTTTTGAAGACAGTCTGCTTTCGGATAATTCAGTAAAAAATGTTGCAAAGCATAATGTCAAACTTAATTTTAAAGAGCTCTTATGTCATGTGGTTTTATTATTAAATGAAGAGGGAAGGTTTGGTGTTATCATACCCTATGATAAAAGGGATGTGTTTTTTAGTTTGTGTTTAGAAAAACAACTTTATTGCGAAAGAATGCTTACAGTTATTCCTGTTGAGGGTAAAAAACCAAACAGAATATTTATGGCATGGAGAAAAACACAAAATAAAATTATATGTATGCAAAATATACTTTATATAAGAAACAGATATCAAAATTATACAGAAGATTACCTTTCTTTGACAAGAGATTTTCTATTAAAATCATAAAAAATGGATGCTACAAAAAATATTGAACATACGGGGATTGTGCAAGACATAACTGACACTGTTATTTATGTGAAAATTTTGTCTCAATCGGCTTGTGCAGCTTGTCATGCAAAAACCATATGTGGGATGAGTGAGATGAAAGAGAAATTGATTGAGGTTGAAAGAGTTAATCAAAATATCCAAATAGGAGATGAGGTAACTGTATTATTAAAAGAGTCTTTAGGTTTTAAAGCTTTATTTTTGGGCTATCTTGCTCCATTTATCATCCTTTTTGTCATTTTAATAGCTCTGATATCTTATACAGCTAATGAATTGTTATCGGGCTTGTGTGCTTTATCTTCACTGGTACCGTATTATATTATTTTGTTTTTGTTTAAGTCCAAAATCAGAAAAGAATTTAAGTTTATAATCAAATAAATTTTTTTGTATATTTTAGCTGAATTATTGATTAATCATAATTTGGTTTTAAAATTATAATAATGAATTTAAATCATTCCAAAATATTCGTATTATCTATTATTGCAATAGTTCTCATAAGTTGTAAGAAAAAAGACGGTGAATTGCTTGCTGATTTTACAGTAAATTACAGAAAGATAAATGCTGGAGAAAAGATTAAATTTACAGATAAATCCAGAAATGGTCCCTTGTTTTGGAATTGGATATTTAATGGGGGTACACCCATGCTGTCGGAAGAACAAAATCCTGAAGTCACTTATTTAAATCCCGGTTTATATTCAGTATCACTTACAGTAACTAATGATGCAGGCAACAACTCATTAGTAAAATCGGATTATATTGAGGTGCTTGAATTTGCTTGTGGAAATGATGTAGTTGATAACCGTGATTCTAAATTATATAATACTGTATCTATTGGTAATTATTGTTGGTTTAAACAGAACCTGAATGTTGGTGTATTTATATCATCACTTTCACTTACATCTGATAATAATATTATAGAAAAAATGTGTTATAATAATGATGAGGCGAATTGTAATATTTTTGGGGCATTATATAGATGGGAGGAGATGATGAAATATTCGAATTATGCATATGCTGCTATTTGTCCTTCTGGTTTTTTTATCCCTTCAAAAGATGTTTTTACCAATTTAATTAATGCAGCAGGAGGTGATACGATAGCAGGGGGCATTCTTAAACAACAAAATAATATGTTTTGGGATGCACCAAATGCAGGAGCTACTGATGCTTTGGGTTATACGGCTTTGCCTGGGGGTTATCTTGAAAATAATGTATTTATGAATTTAGGTAGGAATGCTCTTTTCTGGACCTCCACAAGTTTTGATACGGCTTATGCTTTTTCAAAAATGCTGTATTATGATAATACCATTATTACAGACAGTATATTAACTAAGAATATATCAGCTTCTGTGAGATGTGTTCGTAACTTATAAAAGCTATTTATTCACCGCATTTATAATATCCGCAGTCCATGCAAATAAGGCAACCTTCCTGATAGACAAGACTGTTCTGTTCGCATTTTTCACAGACTTTTTTCACGGCTTTTGTGCCATCGGGGATAAACTTTTTCAAGGCCCTTTCAACACCATTTTTCCATGTGTTCATGGTTTCGTCATTGAGTTTAAGATTAGCCACCATATTAACTACTGAGCTTAATGGCATGCCATGGCGGAGGACTCCTGAAATAAGCTTGGCATAATTCCAGTAATCTTCACTGAAAGTTCTGTTTAAGCCTTGTAAAGAACCCTCAAATCCATCGTGGTCAATAAATTTTATATCGTAACGGCTTTTTCCGTTTTTATCTCTGTTTTTAGTTACTGTTGCCATCACAAGACTTTCAGGTATTGAAAGTTCTGTAGCTTTACCAGTAAAGATTTCGTAAGGTCTATCATCCAATAATCCCACAACAGCCACCCATTTTTCTTTGTTATTATTGAAGCGTACAATTTCTGCCTGCAGTTCTTTTGGTCTTGGGGGGGCAGAGTTTTCTTTAAAGTCGCATTTTCTGTTCTCTTTATTGTTGTTTATCAAAACGCCATCTCTGGACCCGTCTCTGTAAACAGTAACACCCTTACATCCTGATTCCCATGCCGTTTTGTATATATCTGCAATAAGGGATTCAGGCACATCATTGGGTACATTTACAGTAACACTGATGGAGTGGTCAATCCATTTTTGTACTTGTCCTTGCATTTTAACTTTTGAAACCCAGTCAACATCATTTGCAGTTGCCCCACCATAGGGCGATTTTATAATAATGTCGTTAAGCTCTTTTTCTGGGAGTGTTTTTACTTCTTCGGGATTATAATTGTTGGCTTTGAGCCATTCAATAAATTTGTGATGGAATACGGCAAATTCTTCCCAGCTATCGCCAACACCATCCTTAAAGCTTATTTTAACATCTTTATCACCAGGATTGACTTTTCTGCGTCTTTTATAGAATATTTGGAATGCGGGTTCAAAACCCGATGTTGTTTGTGTCATTAGCGATACACTACCTGTAGGGGCTATTGTAAGTAATGCAATATTGCGTCTGCCATATTTAAGCATTTCGCTGTAGAGTTCGGGGTCACTTTCTTTTAAGCGAAGTATAAAGGGGTTATTTTTTTCAAGACTGGCATCATAAACTTTAAATGGTTTGCGTTCTTTGGCTAAAGTAACAGACGACCTGTACGCTTCGATAGCCAATGTTTTATGAACAGCTACAGAGAAATAAGTGGCTTTTTCGGAGCCATATTTTAAACCGAGAGCTGCCAGCATATCACCTTCGGCAGTTATACCAATACCTGTACGGCGCCCTTCGAGACATTTTTGTTTTATATTATGCCATAATTTAATTTCGCGTCTTTTAATTTCTTCATTTTCGGGGTCTGATTCAATTTTTTTAAGAATAGTTTCAATTTTTTCCAGTTCCAGGTCGATGATGTCGTCCATTATTTTTTGTGCATACCTGACGTGTTTTGTAAACAGTTCTTCGTTAAAATAAGCATCTTCGGTAAATGGATTTTCTACATAGCTGTAAAGGTTTATTGCTAAAAGCCGGCAACTGTCGTAAGGGCAGAGAGGTATTTCGCCGCAGGGGTTTGTAGAGGTCGTTTTAAAACCTTTATGTGCATAACAATCGGGGATTGATTCTCTTTCGATGGTGTCCCAGAACAAGATGCCTGGCTCGGCCGATTGCCATGCGTTGTGAATTATTTTATCCCATAATTTTTTGGCTTCTATATCTTTTTTGAAGCTGGGCTTATTGCTGTTTATCGGGTATTGTTGTGTGTAAGGGGTATTGTTGATAGCCGCTTTCATAAATTCATCGTTAATACGAACAGAAATATTGGCTCCTGTTACTTTACCCTGTGTCATTTTAGCATCTATAAAATCTTCAGCATCAGGGTGTTTAATTGAGATACTGAGCATAAGAGCCCCGCGGCGCCCATCTTGAGCTACTTCCCTTGTTGAATTAGAGAAACGTTCCATAAAAGGAATGATACCTGTAGATGTTAGAGCACTGTTTTTTACATGGCTACCCTTGGGGCGTATATCCGACAAATCATGTCCAACACCACCTCTGCGTTTCATGAGTTGCACCTGTTCTTCGTCAATTTTCATGATGCCTCCGTATGAGTCAGCGTTATCTCCATTGCCAATGACAAAACAATTGGACAGTGAGCCAATCTGGAAATTGTTGCCAATACCTGCCATGGGGCTCCCCTGTGGTACAATGTATTTAAATTCTTTGAGCAAATCAAAAATTTCGTCTTCTGTAAGAGGATTCTCATATCTCCTTTCTATTCGTGCAATCTCTTTGGCAATACGGCGGTGCATATCATCAGGCGTCAGCTCATAAAGGTTATTGTCCGAATCTTTAAGCGCATATTTATTTATCCACACGTTTGCAGCCAGCTCATCACCATTAAAATATTCAACTGTTTTGGCAAATGCCTCTTCGCGGCTGTATATGTTCTTTGGTATTTCTAATTTTTGTTCTGTAGCTTCATACATCTTCATGTCCTCATCGTGCTCCTGAAAAATGTCAATTTGTAATTGTTCATCATTAACTGAAGGTTTTTTCCGTTTATTCTGAAGCAAATCATAATAGGTGTTTGGCTGGCTCTTCTGTACATCGGAATCTGCATTATTAGATGGCTTCTTGTTCATGTTCTTATGTTATTTTAATGTTAATTTATTGATTAAATGATAAATAGAGATTATGCTTTTGAGCGTGCAAATTATAAAATATCATGCATCCGACAAACTTTATTTTATTAACATTTGCCTTTTTTTTTTAACAATATATCGCCGCAAAATTAAATTTGCTGATTTATAATT
>CAZVOS010000168.1:0-6434 GCA_964628845.1 uncultured Bacteroidales bacterium
CTACAGTTACACCAGCTACAAGTCCTCTTCATTCGAGTATAGTCAACTGGATAACATCAATGGCCCCTATTGACGAAAAAATACAGAACGAAGCTAGACTAATTGATATATTTTATGCTGCAACTAACAAACAGATTCACATAAATACACATTTTACAGAGCCCACCCATCTGAACATCTCATTGATGAACACTTCTGGGAAGATAGTTTCAGCTTTGTACAATGGAAATACTGATAAAAATACAAGTATGTCTTTTTCTACCGACATGTTTAGTCCTGGTATTTATTTTATTAATGCCATTACAGATAAAGCAATAATATATCAAAAATTTGTTTTGTATTGATACATCCTTAGTTTGTTCAATAATTTTATTGACAAAACTTTTACAATAATATGAAAAAAACGGTTTTACTTACATTTGCACTATTCGTTTCAATTAATTTTTCAAATGCACACTGGCAACAAACAAGTATGAATACTTTTGATGTAAATGCGATAGGGATTTGTGAAATGTTTTCACTCTAACGACAAAGGGAAACACCATTTTTGCAGGAACTTTGGAGAACGGGGTATATTTATCACAAGACAGTGGCCAGCATTGGTCGCCTGTTAATACTGGTCTTTTTCATAAAAATATCAATGTATTAACTGTAAGCGGAAACAATATTTTTGTCATTAAAAGTTTATGACACACGCGGACAAATAATTATGCAAAAACAATTACAAGAAGGAAAGACAGATATTGATATTAGCGAACTTGCAAAAGGGCTTTACATTTTGAGACTTTACAGTAATGACAAGACAGAGCTAACTAAATTTGTAAAGGAATAAAATTTAGTGTGTATAATCGGCTAGTGTTTTATCAAACAATTCTTGATGGCGCTCGTTAAAGAATGCTCGTGCGCGTCTCCCGACGCGTGCAAAATGTAATAATCTTATGCGCCATCACACCACTAAATTTTAAAAAATTACAATGACGGACAAAGCCATTACTAAAGATTTTTTCTATAAAATATAAAAAAGAGAATAATTTTGAAAAGGACAAATAACTCAAAACTATGAAAACACCAAATAAAACCATAAAAGAAAATTTATCAATGATTATAGTAATTCTACTAGTACTATTTAATTTTCAGACATCTGCTACCACATACTATATTTCAAATGATGGTCTTGACATAAATGTAGGTACATCACCATCAAGTAGTTGGCAGACACTTGATAAAGTAAATAGTTTTGTTTTTCAACCGGGAGATTCAGTTTTATTTAAACGGAATCATATTTGGCGGGGGCAACTTATTCCGCAAAGTGGCAGTCAGGGCGGATATATTTATTATGGGGCCTATGGCACAGGAAACAAACCTTGTTTTTTAGGTTCAACCGATTTATCCAATAGTAACAGTTGGATTAACAAAGGAAACAATATTTGGTCATCAGTATCTGCAACAACAACAGGTGGTGAAAAAATACTAAACCCTTCTTTTAATACTGATGCAAACAACTGGCTTTTTTATTCACAGGGAAGTGCTTTAGTAACAGGTGCCAGAGATATTACTGATTTTGTATCTTCACCTGCTTCTTATAAAATTAATTGCACTTCTAATGGTGACTATTTATACGACATACAATTTAGTACACCTGATTTGTCTATACTTTATGGAAAAACTTATTGCCTTAGTTTCAAAGCAAAATGCTCATCACCATTTCAAATGGCAGGAGTGTATCTGATGAAGCAGATAACGCCTTACAATATATATTTTTCAAATACAGTAATTCCTCCTGCAATAGATACAAGCTGGACTTCGTATACCATTCACTTTACATCTGCGGTAAATGCAAACGATGCAATGATTAATTTTTTCTTTGGAAATTCCCTGCCTGATGGTTCTACTTTTTTTATTGATGATATCAGCTTTAAAGAAGTTGCCTTTAATTCGGCTGTTGTTACCGATGTGGGAAATATTATTTTTAATAATGCCACATCTTTTGGTGTAAAAAAATACTTGCTTTCTGATTTACAGATTCAAGGTGATTTCTGGTACGATTCCGACAGCATCTGTGTGAAATTATTCAGCACTTCAAACCCAGGGCTCTTTTACAACAATATTGAATGTGCATTAACAAAAAATATTATTGATGAACAAGATAAACAATATATTATTTATGAAAACCTTGATTTAAAATATGGTAGTGCTCATGGTATAGGTGGTGGAAATACAAATCATATAATTGTGAGGAATTGTGATGTTTCTTATATCGGAGGTGGGTTAATATATATTCCTTTTTATGGAAATGTCCGCTATGGTAATGGTATAGAATTTTGGGGCAATACACAAAACAATCTGGTGGAGCAATGCAAAATATGGGAAATATATGATGCTGCCTTAACAAATCAGAATGACGGGACTCCTGCTACGCAGTCGGATATAGTGTATAGAAACAATCTAATTTGTAATGCCGAATACTCTTTTGAATATTGGAATCGTCCTGACACATTTTCTGTAACGAGTAATATTTATTTTATTAATAATACATGCATGTATGCTGGAAAAACATGGGCTCACGAACAAAGAGAAGCATGGGATCAACGTGGCAGACATGTGTGTATTTATCAAAATAATTTAAACACTTCAAATTTTAATATACTGAACAATATTTTTTCTTTTGCTACACATGAAGCATTATATGTTTTGAGATATAGTGACCTTAATTCTTTCAACTTAAATAATAATTGCTGGTATCAAAACCCCTGCGACACATTAATAAAAATTTGCTGGGGCAGTTATATTGTGAATTCTTATACTCCAGGACAATTTGCAGATTATCAATCCACTTATCAACAAGATTCGAATTCCTTTGCTGCATATCCTTTATTTGCTGATACTATTAATGGAAATTATCAGATTTTATTTAATAGTCCCTGCATTGATTCGGGTACGCCAGATACTACAGGAATACCCGTTGGTCAATATGATTTGATTGGAAATAACCGCATTCAGGATGGAAACGGAATTGCACCGTCAACAATTGATATAGGGTGTTATGAATATGAGTACAGTGTTGGGATAGCTCATAATAATTATCTTGATGGGTCCACTGTGAAAGTATATCCCAATCCATTCAGTGAAACAAGCATGTTTGAAATTTTAAGTTGGAAAAATCAGAAATACATCTTAACAATCTTCGATATGTTTGGTAGAGAAATTACAAGATATGAAATACACAATCATAAAACTGAAATTTCAAGAAATGATTTACCCAACGGTATGTATTTCTATCAAGTTAAAGACAATAAAAATATTATTTCAACTGGGAAACTTATAATACAATAACGAACTAAATATAAAACCAGATAAAATATTCTTCAGAAATATTTTTTAGTTGCAAAATCAACAGACCATTAGCTTTTATCTGTAGGAAATTATTCTATGAGGGTAAAGAATAAAGTTCCTATTACAAGCTGCTCTATATATGGTTTTGCACAAACGAGCGATAAGAAAAATAAGAAAAATAGTTGTTGATTGATATTTTTTATACTTTTGCGGCTTATGAATTCTTCTGTTAGAAATGTAACAAAAAAATCTTTTGCAATCCTTATGATTGGGTTAATGGGATTGTTAATTGCTAACAAAGGATTATATACACACTTTCATAAACTTGAAAACGGGACTATTGTATCTCACGCTCACCCGTATGATAAAAATCAAGATACTGCACCTTTAAAAAATCACCATCATACAAAAGTTGAGTTTTTATTTTTGGAAAACTTAAATATTCTATTTCTTTCGATTTTCCTGATTATTTCATTTCTTGCATTAATCAGGAAAAAGGTATCTTTTGCAGATGTTGAGAAAATCTATTTCACACTCATATCTTTTCCTTATCAAGGCAGAGCACCACCCGTCTCATAATATCATTATACAGTCTTTTTTGTTTGTTTAGTCAAAGATGTAATAAATCAAGGGCTAAAGTATTATTAATTATTAATTTTTTTACATGATATTATGAGAAGTTTGAATATTATCTTAACAATATTTTTATTGTTATTTTCACAAATCAATTATGCACAAAAAGAAAAAACAGATGCTAATGTATTTGGTGATGTAAAATGTTCAGATTCAAAGGAACATTTACCATTTGCCACCATACAGATTAAAGGTACTACAATAGGTACAACAACCGACGAAACAGGTCATTATCAATTGATAAACCTGCCAGAAGGCAGACATATTTTATCAGCAACTTTCATTGGCTATAAACCTGAAGAAATTGAAATCACGATAAAGAAAAGAGAAACCAAAGAAGTTAATTTTCAATTAGAAGAAGATGTTATGGGACTTGAGGAAGTAGTTATATCAGCAGACAGGGGAGAGCAAAAACGCACTGAAGCTCCCGTGATAGTCAATACCATTTCGCCCAAACTATTTAATAGCACACAATCGGTTACTTTGGGTGAAGGGCTAAACTTTTCACCAGGATTACGCCTTGAAAACAATTGTCAAAACTGTGGTTTCTCACAGGTTCGGATGAACGGCATGGAAGGTCCATATTCTCAGATTTTAATAAATAGCCGTCCAATATTTAGTGGATTGGCAGGGGTTTATGGTTTAGAACTTATACCTTCAAATATGATTGAAAAAGTGGAGGTTGTCCGTGGTGGAGGTTCAGCTTTGTTCGGAAGTAATGCCATTGCAGGAACCATAAATATTATTTTAAAAGACCCCAAAATAAATAGCTATGAAGCAGGTGCAAACTATGCCCTTACAGGTATAGGTGTTGACGGCTCCGGTGGTGAAGCCCCTGATTATTCGGTAAACTTTAACACATCTATTGTTTCTGACGACCATAAAACTGGTATGTCGTTATATGGTTTTACAAGGAAAAGAGAACTATTCGATGCAAATGATGACAGTTTTTCTGAAATAGCACCACTTGAAAACCTGACATTAGGGGCAAGGGTTTTTCACAGGTTTGGCACCCGCGATAAATTGGCATTTGATTTTTTTGGTATAAATGAACAACGTGATGGTGGAAATATGCAGGAATACCCACTCCATGAAAGGGATATTGCTGAAGCATTAACACATAAAATGGAGGTAGCGGGCTTGACTTTTGAGCGTTTTTTCAGAGAATACGATTTATTATCAGTATATGCTTCCGGACAATTTTTGAACAGGGATTCTTATTATGGTGCAGGTCAATCATTAAGAGATTATGGGAATTCGAAAGATAATTCCTACAATATGGGTATTCAGTATAAAGCCCTATTTGGTAAATCATCATTAATAGGTGGCGTTGAAAATACAGGAGACTTTCTTTTGGATAAAAAATTAGGATATCCTGATCTGGAAAATGCTGAAATAAATTTTAGTGATTCAACAATTAATTATACACATACCGAAAACACCATTGTTGCAGACCAATCGTCAATTACGACAGGGATATTTGCACAGTATGAATTGAAATTAAACAAACTTAAAGTTGTTGCAGGAGCAAGGTTCGACCATTATGAAATAAAAGATTTGACCCATGAAGCTTGTAAACCAAAAAAAGGTGAAGTGATTAGTCCACGAATAAGTTTCATGTATGACATTGCAAAACTTTTACAGGCTAGGTTAAGTTACTCACAGGGGTACCGTGCACCACAAATTTTTGATGAGGATTTGCATATTGAAACATCAGGTTCTCGTAAGGTTATTCATGAAAATAGTGATTGCCTGAAACAAGAGACCAGTCATAGCATTACGGCATCATTCGATTTTAATAAGCTTATTGGTAAAGTATATACAGGTTTTTTACTAGAAGGGTTTTATACAAAACTTGTTGATGCATTTGCTAATGAATTTGGTGAGCCGGATGAAAACGGGACAGTAATATACACTCGCATTAATTCAGACGATGGAGCTGTTGTGCAAGGGGTAAATCTGGAACTTAAATTAAAGTCTCTTAAAGATTTTACTCTTACATCTGGCTTTACTTTACAAACGAGTAAATTTGAAGAAGCACAGGAAGATTTTAATGAAAAGATGGTTTTTCGTACACCAAAGCAATATGGTTTTTTTGCAATTGACTGGGATTTTTATAAAAATTTCTGCCTGTCAACCACAGGTAACTATACAGGAAGTATGTTAGTGCCTTATTTTGGAACTGAAAATCCTGATGGCGAGTTACGTGAATCGGGCAGTTTTTTTGACCTTGGAGCAAAACTAAGCTATAAAGTAAAGTTGAATGGTGCTTCGGTAGAATTTTCAGGTGGAATAAAAAATATTTTTAATTCATACCAAAATGATTTTGACTTAGGAATTGACCGTGACCCCGCTTATATTTACGGTCCATTATCACCAAGAACGATTTATTTTGGGATTAAATTGGGAAATCTATTAAATTAGAGCGACTGATTGAAAAAACTAGCTTATACCGACTTGCTATCAAG
>CAZVOS010000169.1:0-6420 GCA_964628845.1 uncultured Bacteroidales bacterium
CTCGAAGCTGATAAATAAACATCCCATCGTTCAGAAAATACTCGATTACCGCTCCCTTACCAAATTACAATCTACGTATATAGAGGCACTTCCCAAACTCATTGCAGAACGCACAGGACGAGTCCATTCATCTTTCAATCAGGCAGTAGCTGCCACAGGAAGACTGAGTTCCAACAACCCTAACCTCCAGAATATCCCCATACGTACCGAAAGAGGTAAAGAGATACGTAAGGCATTTATTCCTCGCAATTCCAATTTCATATTATTGTCGGCAGACTATTCTCAAATAGAACTGAGACTGATGGCAGATTTAAGTAAAGACCCTGCTCTTATTGATGCTTTTAACAAAGGTTTAGACATACATACTGCCACAGCAGCCAAGGTATTTCATAAAGAATTAAAAGACATTACGCCTGAGCTGAGGCGTTTTGCCAAAACAGTCAACTTTGGTATCATATATGGCATTTCAGCTTTTGGTCTGGCAGAACGAATTAACGAACTCAACCGTACCGAAGCGGCCCAGCTTATTGAAGAATACTTCAAACAATATCCTCTTATAAAGAAATATATGGACGATACTATAGATTTTGCCAGAAAAAATCAATATGTAGAGACCATACTTGGCAGGAAGCGGCTTATAAAAGATATCAATTCGCACAATGCAGTTATAAGAGGATATGCAGAAAGAAATGCCATTAATGCGCCAATACAGGGCTCGGCTGCAGATATGATTAAAATAGCCATGATACATATTTACAATGATTTTGAAGCCCATAAACTTAAATCACGCCTGATTATGCAGGTGCATGATGAATTGGTTTTTGATGTGCACAGGTCTGAAATTGACACAGTAAAATCAATAGTAGCCAAAGGAATGAAAAACAGTATGACACTCTCTGTTCCTGTCGAAATTGAAATGAATACAGGCGAAAACTGGCTTGAAGCCCATTGAGAAAAGGATTTTCTTTTTATACCGAAGGGAAAAACAAATTAGTCAAAATTTTGCTAGTCTCTTTTGAACTAAATGTATTAACCATCGGTATTTGAGGGGTTGTTGTATACACGTTTCTTATACTGTCAAGAAAGTATGGTTGTGCAGAAATTTTCTGTCCACCATATAAGTGAAATGTTAAATAAATAATGGTTAAAAATAATATGTTTTTCATAGGTTTATTTTAATACCAGCTAACGGCAGTTCGTCTAAAAACCCCCATTCATTTACATTTTTAACCAAAAATAAAGCAATTTAATAAGTTCACAAAATTTATTGATAAATATTTTGGAAAATATATGATATGCTTAAATTTGAGATTTTTAATATTTAATTCTGAACTTGTGTAATATCCTTTTTCATATAAAGCAGTAAATTCTGTAACTGTATGCTTCACACTTCTTTTTTCTCTCTACCTTTAACTTCTTGTTAATTGTATTAACTGCCTCATCACAAAGTCATCTGAGGGATGCTCCAAGATACTTACAATAATGTTTTCTGGAATTAAAAACAATTTCTGCAACAGCAAGCTTCTTTCGATAACACTTATACGGGAAAGTGCTTTTATTAATACTTCAATATGATAAATAAGTTCTTTTTCATCAGTTTCATTATGTTTCCGGGTCTTGTTAAAATTGATAATTCTGTTTATGATTAAGGATTCCAACTCCCCATAATCTAAGTTTAAAATTTCATTTCTTTTCTTTTCTCTAACTTTGTAATAATCCCTCCAAAAAAGAACAAATCCCTTTAATTGCTCATATTGTTCAGCATTATTTTTTTCTAACTGAGTTCTTAATAGTGGGCTAAAGGAATTTAGGAACTGATAAATTTCTTCCAGCTTTTCATGCTGAAGTGTCCATAATGCCAAATCGGGAGGGAGCCATACGGTATGGAAATAAACAGGAACTTTTTTCTGATTGGCAGTACTGATAAATGCGGGGATTTCTTGCCAGTTCAAACGAATGGGACAAAAAGAATAACCGAAATATGTTTTTTTCTTTTTACAGTATTGTTGAAAATAATCAGCATGAGCTGTCACAGTTTCGTAAGAACTGTTTTTTCTGATTTTTTCGAATACTTGTTTGCTTGCAGCATCTATCGAAACAGTAATGCTGAACCTCCCTTTTGATAGAAGTGCTTTTATTTTATCATTTAGTATGCAGGCATTTGTCTGTACGTCAATATTACAAGTGGGATTTAAGCGAATGATGCTGTCCCATATTTTATAATAAATGGGAATAAGAAATGGTTCACCCCCATAAAACTTGGCTTCTTTAATATGAGGAATAAACGCTTCGAGTTGTATAAGAAATTGCTCATCGTAAGGGGAAATCAAGGGCTTTAAGTGTTCCCGTTCTCTTATCTTCGACGACAGCTCTGCATCGCACATCACACATTCGAGATTGCATGTGTTGCTCAATGCAAATTCAAGCAACACAGGATATTTATTACCAATGGGTAAATCTTCGTAATCCCGACTTTTAATAAGATGGGTATTTCCTTCAATTAATTGCTCATAACAAGCATTACATCCAGAAAACAGATTATAATTCTGTAATGCTTCTCTCAGTCTTTGAATTGAGTGTCCATGCCATATGTCGTTGATACTCTGCATGGGATAGTTACCCAATATATGTTTATGGTTGCTGCAACAAGCTATGACGTTGCCGTTGTAATTAAAATACAAGCTTCTGAAAGGGGCATGACAAAATGATTTTAAATTTTCGTATTTTCGCGTCTTATTATTTTCTTCAAAGGCATCTTTATCAGGATTATTCTTCAAAGCACTTATATCAATCAGGCGTCTCCTTCTGAAAAATTTATTCGGCATACATTAAAAAATTTATATAAACAAAAATAAGAAATAAAACTGATTCAAATAATTCATCAAAATACATTATTTTTGCATAAAATATAACACCCATAAAAACCTTAGAGCCCATACCAAAAATGTGTTTTTCTGCCTGTTTAAAAAAAATGTGGCAGTACAGGAATCTTATACAGGTTTTTACAGTTAGGGATATAAAAATTCAATATGCTCAAACCAAGATTGGTATTGCCTGGAGTTTGATACAGGCAACAACCGCTGCAATTATAATAAACCTGTTTTTTGGCAATTTGTTAAATGTTACTATACCCAATATTCCTTATATTATTTTTGCTTTTCCAGGTTTGATGGGATGGTATTTTTTTTCATATATTGTTACCAATTCGGGCACCTCACTAATTCAATCGCAACACCTTATAAAAAAAATATATTTTCCCAAACTTATTTTACCTATATATAAAACCTGGGTTGGCTTATTTGATTTCATGATATGGTTGTTTTTATATATGATTCTACTTATTATATACAGGCAACAGCTCTCGATAAACATTATTTTTTTTCCCTTTGCCATTTTATTAAACATCATAACTGGTTTATCGGTAGCTATTTGGCTCAGTGCTTTAACAGTACGCCACAGAGATGTATTACATATAATCCCCTATTTAATTGGTTTTGGTATTTTTGTTACACCTGTGTTTTTCTCCACAACCATGCTACCCGAAAACCTGAAGTTTCTAATTTATATCAATCCTATGGCAGGCGTTATCGCATTTTACAGGTGGTGTATCCTGGATATTAATTTTTCTGCCAATTATATTTTTGGATTTCTTCCTGTATTAATTTTATTTATTTTAGGATTGAAATATTTTAGACGCATTGAAGGCACCATACCTGATTTAATATAAAAACATGGAAGAAACAGCCATAAAAGTAAGTCATTTAAGTAAGAGATATGCCATCAGGAATACTCAGGCAGAAAATAGGTTATTAAAAAATCTGCTGCAATATTTATATACATGGAAAAACAAAAAGCAGGATGAAAGCTTTTATGCTTTAAAGGATATTTCGTTCGAAATTAAAAAAGGTGAAACTGTAGGTATTATCGGCAGCAATGGTGCTGGTAAAAGCACACTGCTTAAAATTCTGAGTGAAGTTACTGAGATGACAGAAGGTAAGGTAGAAATAGATGGTAAAATTGCCTCAGTTCTCGAAATTGGGATGGGCATTCACCCCGAATTATCCGGCAGGGAAAACATATACCTTAGTGGAGCCATGCTGGGTTTAAGCAAATATTATATCGATACTAAATTTGACGACATCGTTGAGTTTTCTGGCATCAGAAAATTTATTGATACACCCGTAAAACATTATTCAACAGGCATGTATATGCGTCTGGCTTTTTCTGTAGTGGTTAATGTGGATGCCGACATTCTTTTATTCGACGAAGTGCTTAATGTAGGTGATGTTGTTTTTAAAGCAAAATGCGAAAAAAAAATACTCGAACTTATTGAACAAAAGAAAACAATACTCATTGTAAGTCATAATGTAAGCGATATTTACAAATTATGCGAAAAGGTGATTTATCTCGAAAACGGTGAATTGAAAAATTTTGGATACAAAAGTACCATCAACGAGTATCTGAACAAAGTTTACAAACTTAAAAATGCCATTAATTACCTTGAAGAAAACAATAAAATTAACTTGCTCGAGAAAGATATAACAGAAAACGAACTGCTTTTGCTAAAGTTATTATCCTATATGATAAGCTCCAAAGGCGAAATATATGATGGCGTTAATACGTATAAGGAAAATATTAAGCTGAAAATTATCCTCGAAAGTTATACTACAAAAAAATTGAATTTTGGCTTTGCCTTGAAACTTTACGAAACTTATATTGCCGAAACAGATACCATTTACAGTGAAAATATTTTTGATTTTTCGGCATATCAAAACCGCCGTTTAACTGTGTCGCTCGACTTACCTAAAGAAATACTGCTCGCATCAGGCACCTATATTCTCACCTTTTATATCCTTAACTCAGATAACACATTACTCTACAGTAATGATTTTTTATTCTACTCCAAAGCTGAAATTGAAACAGACCAAGACATCAGAAACGACACCATTCTCTGCCCCTTGAAATTCAAAAATAAAATTACTGTTCAGATAGATTCAGAGCTTTAATCGGCTACTTTATCTTCAATCCCCAGAAATATAAAGATTCAGAAAAGAAAACCATCATCGTATAATATTTATATAAAATAAAATACCTGATAAAAACATTGATATTTTTCCGATAAACACTCTTGGCATATAATATTTGCCTGTATTCTTCAAGAAGGGCTTTGTGTATATCAATAGGATATTTTTTATAAAAACTATCTTTCTTTATAATGTTTAAAATATAAATATTGTTTTTGTTAAATTCCAAAACATCAAGCGACTTTGTGATACCCTTTGCATGGTTGTTATAAACTGACCACAACTGATTGAAATATTTGAACTTGCTGTTCCTGATAAGATAAAGCTGTAAAGCCCATTGAACAGACAACTGCACATTTTTAAATGTTCTGAAAAAAACGTCAAAATCAATATTTCTGAAAACCAGCGAAGCTGTAGGAATAATTTTACGCTGGATAATATCCCACACCATTGTATCTTCACCATATTTATTAAACTGCGAATAGGATTTGTAAGCTGCATAGGGATTTTGAACTGTATTCTGTGCTTCTTCTATAACTAAATTGTTTTCTATTTCTGCATCATGAAAACAAGCCACATAATCTGTGTGTGCTTCAAGAAAATCAATTTGTTTCTGGAGTTTATTGTCATAAGTCCAGTAGTCGTCTCCTTCGAGTATGGCAATGTATTGACCTCTGCATTTTTTATAAATTTGATGCGCATTATTCAATATGCCTTGATTATTGTCGGGTAAGAGTAATATTATTTTCTCAGGATATCTTTGCTGGTACGATATCAGTATTTCACGTGTGTTATCAGTCGAAAAATCATCTCCGACAACAATTTCGTAATCGAAATTTGTTTTTTGCATCAGAATGCTGTCGAGGGCTCTTGCAATAAATTTTTCTCTGTTGTAAACCGAAACTGCTACACTCAACAATGGTGTTGATTTTTCTGCTGTGTTCATTAAATATTTATTATTGAGATAAATAATAAAACAATTTGCTTACGGACAAAGCTATTTTAATTTCATCAGTATAATGTCCACAGTATCTTTTATTCTTATCATTTTTTCAATAGAGCTGTCGTCAATTTCGATATTGTACAAATCTTCAATATCCATTATAACGTCAACAATACGTGCCGAATTAATTTTCAAATCAGCAATTATTCTTGATTCATCTAGGGCATTACGGACGAGTTCTTTATCAAAAGCATATTTTTCGATGATACTCAGAACTTTATTTTTTACATCTGTATAGTCGTGCATGGTTTAAATTCTTTTTATAATGATACATGAGTTGATATCGCCAAAGCCGAAGCTGGCTTTTGCAACTATATTAAGTGGTATATTTTCGATTAATTTACGGGGTATTCTGTCAATAGATATCATCTTTTCGATGTCGGGATTCATGTC
>CAZVOS010000170.1:0-6373 GCA_964628845.1 uncultured Bacteroidales bacterium
ATGCACTGGAGCATGGAGTGATATTAGTGGAGCAACGGCATCTACATACCAGGCACCCATACTTACCCAAACCATGTGCTACAGAAGAAATGCCATTAATACTTGTGGCACATACAGTAGCGAAATTCTTACTGTTGAATTATTACCAAACAATACTATCATACTGTCTTCAGCTTTAGGTACGGATACACAAACAGTCTGTTTAAATCAGAATATTATTGATATTACTTATACAACAACAGGAGCAGCAGGAGCTGTATTTGACCTGCCAACAGGTATTACAGGTGGCTTTGCTCCGCCTACAATAACTATCAGCGGTGCACCAACAGTATTGGGCACATTTGATTACACTGTCACCTTAACAGGTGGTTGTGGTAATATTGAAGCCGGAGGTCAGATTATAGTGATGAATGTACCCGACCAACCCGATCTTATCACGCAAGATACAAATTGTAACCCACCGCAAATCCCAAGCATCATTACTGGAAGTGCCAATGTTTGTCAGGGAGCTACCGGTATTACTTATTCTGTAACGAGTGTAAGTGGTGTTGATTATGAATGGACTTATACAGGAACAGGGTTTACGGTTACAAGTGGTCAGGGTTCTAATGCCATAATAGCTGAATTTTCAGGTACAGCTACAGGTGGCGATTTAGTGGTTACACCTTCAAATGATAACTGCGGCGACGGCCCAGCTCGCACAAAGAGTATTACCGTGAGTTCTGTTGTACCCGACCAACCTGCTTCAATTACAGGTGATGATGATGTGTGCTCAGGAACAAATACAACATACAGTATTGCTGCTGTGAGCGGTGCTATCTCTTATGAATGGGAATACAATGGTACTACTATTCAAAGCTCTGCAAGTACAAGCTGTACGTATGCTCCTACTTTAAGCGGTACACTTAGTGTAATGGCTATAAATTCGTGTGGCGCAAGCATCCCACAAACAAAAGCTATCAACGTCATAACAACTCCTGACATTCCTGTAGCCAATTCGGCTTCATCAGTCCTCGCTTCTGGCTTCACAGCAAACTGGACAGCCGTATCAGGTGTTACTACATACTACCTTGATGTAGCAACAAATGCAGCATTTACAAATATTGTTAGTGGTTATGCAAACCTCGATGTAGGCAATGTAACAACATACAATGTTAGTGGTCTTAGCTGCTTAACTAATTATTATTACCGTGTGAGAGCTTCCAATGGCATTTGTCCAAGTACTAATTCAAATGGTATTGCAGTACAAACTACACCTTGTGGTTGCGGTACAATCAGCGATTATGACGCAAATCAATACAATACCGTTATCATTGGTACCCAATGCTGGATGCTCGAAAATCTCAGAACAACAAAATATATGAGTGGCGCTTCTATTGATTATCCTGGCACTAATACTGCTCTGTGGTTAGCTAATACTACTGGTGCCTATGCATGGTATAATGATGACGAAAATACTTATGGAGATTATGGCGCCCTTTATAATTATTATGCAGTCGTAAATAATGCTAACATTTGTCCTAATGGATGGTATGTACCTACTGATGAAGACTGGAAAACTCTAGAAATGACACTGGGTATGAACCAGGCAACTGCTGATGCTACGGGTTGGAGAGGTACTAATGAAGGTGGTAAACTTAAGAGCACCAGAACAGAGCCATTAAGTCATCCAAGATGGAATTCACCAAACAATGGGGCAGATAATTCAAGCGGCTTCGGTGCATTACCTGGTGGTTACAGAGCTTCAACAGGATTAAACTATCTGACAGTAGGGGCTAATGCTAAATTCTGGACTTCAACTACAAATAGCACAAATGCATACTTCAGAGAGCTTTATTTTGGGGATGTACGTATTAACAGAGGTTCTGAAGCTAAACAATTTGGTTATTCTGTAAGATGTATCAAGAGTCCATGTACACAGCCACCTGCACAACCAGGAACTATTGGAGGACTCACTACTCAATGCCCCGCCATTATTGACCAGGTTTACAGCATCACTGCTGTATATGAAGCAACCAGCTATACATGGACCGTACCTGCTGGATGGACAATAACAGACGGACAGGGCACTACATCTATAACTGTAACGACAGGTGCAACAGGCCAAAATGGCAATATTACCGTTACTGCCGTAAATTCATGTGGCTCAAGCACACCAAAATCATTAGCCGTTACAGTAATTTCAAATAACACACGTACATTAACATCAGGTGTTGGCTCTAATAATCAAACCTTGTACATTAATACACCTATTACTAATATCACTTATGCCACAACAGGTGCTACAGGTATTATCTTTACCGGCTTGCCCAATGGTGTGAGTGGTTCATTTAACAACAACACCATCACCATAAGTGGTACACCCTTACAAGCTGGTACTTATGAGTATATAGCTACACTTACTGGTGGTTGTGGTAATATTTCTGCCGCAGGAACCATTATTGTTACTGCAGATAATACCATTGTATTGTCTTCAGGTGTTGGCTCTGATAATCAGGCAGTATGTCTTAATGTACAAATGGGTAGTATCACTTATGCTACAACAGGTGCTACTGGAGCAACTATAACAGGATTGCCTACTGGAGTTACAGGAACATGGAATAGTAATGTGGTTACGATAAGTGGTACACCATCAGTATCAGGAGTATTTGATTATACCGTTACACTTACCGGTGGTTGTGGTATTATATCAACTACTGGTGCTATTACTATAACACCGTTTAATACTATGACATTAACATCTGCCGTAGGAACCGATAACCAGAATAAGTGTATCAATACTCCAATTACCACAATTACTTATGCAACTACTGGTGCAGTTGGTGCCAATATAACAGGCCTTCCTGTTGGCGTTACTGGTTCATGGGTTAATGATGTAGTTACCATCAGCGGTACACCATACGACTTTGGGGTATATAATTATATTGTTACACTAATTGGCTGTGGCAGTATTACTGATACAGGCACATTAACAATTCCTGATAACAATACCATTTATTTAACATCAGCACCTGGTACTAATGAGCAATCGGTTTGTTTGAATAGCCCGGTAATTGATATTACTTATGAAACTACAGTTGCTACAGGTGCTACATTTACGGGCTTACCAAATGGTGTAACCGGCTCATGGGCCAATAACACAGTTACAATAACCGGTAGTCCAACACAAACAGGTATCTTCAATTATAATGTTGTTTTAACAGGTGGTTGCGGTTATGCTTCTATCAGCGGTAAGATTTCTGTTATGCCAGCTTCTCCGGGAACTCCAACTACAATTATGGGATTGTCAGACCAGTGTCCGTTACAAACAGATCAGTTGTATAGTATTGACCCAGTTACCAATGCCACTTTATATAACTGGACAGTACCAACCGGCTGGGTTATTGTATCTGGTCAGGGAACTACTGAAATTAGCGTAACAACAGGAAATGCAGGTCAAAATGGATATGTTACTGTGTTTGCTGCCAATGGTTGTGGTACCAGTAGTGCTGCAACATTACAAACTACTGTTCATCCAGCATCTGCTGGTGGCACATTATCGGGTGGCACAACACCTTTATGTGAGGGCTCTAATACTGGTGTGATAACACTTTCGGGTCATACAGGTGCTATATTAAGATGGGAAAAGAAGCTTAATGCTGGTTCATGGTCTAATATAGTTGTAACTACGACCACTTACAGCGAAATACCCTCTGATGTTGGAACCTGGGAATACCGTGTAAGGGTACAAAGTTCTACTTGCGTAGCCGCTTACTCTACAAGTAAAACCATTATAGTGAATCCTACTTCTGTAGGTGGTACTGCTGCAAGTAATCAATCAATTTGCAGTGGCAGTCAGCCAACCAATATTACATTAACAGGCCATACAGGTTCAATACAATGGCAGGTATCTACTGATGGAAGCATTTGGAACAACATCAGTGGTGCTACAGCTACACCACTTACATCAGCACAGATGGGAACACTTACCCAAACACGTTATTACCGTGCTATGGTCAGCAGTGGTGTGTGCCCACCATCCTATTCAAATACTGTTACAGTTACTGTAAGTCCCACATCAGTTGCAGGCACTGCTGCAAGCAACCATGCTATTTGTGAAGGTAATCAACCTAGTAATATAATACTTACTGGTAGCACTGGTACAATACAATGGCAGGTGTCAACAAATGGTACATCGAACTGGACTAATGTATCAGGGGCTACATCCAATACACTTACAGGTGCTCAAATGGGAACTCTTACTGCTACCCGTTATTACAGGGCAAGAGTTACAAGTGGCGTATGTGCTACAGTCACTTCAAATACCGTAATTGTTACTGTTAATAATAAACCTACTGATCCAACAAGTATCACTGGAACATTGAACTTATGTACAGGAAACACTACTACACTTACTGCTGCTGGTGGTTCTGCTGGTTCTGGTTGCACTTATCAGTGGGGCTCAGGTACTATTGTTGGCTCTAATGTTATTGCAGGAGCCATAGCTGTAACTTATACAACACCTGTATTGAACACATCAACTAACTACTGGGTACGCAGGATAGGTAATTCGGCTTGTACAGATACTACTGATGCAGCTCTTGCTCTTGTTAATGTGGATGGGGTATCTGTACCTGGTACAGCAGCAAGCGATCAGACCATTTGCGAAGGCACCTCTCCGGCTGATATTGTCCTTACAGGAAATGTTGGTACAATACAATGGAAGGTATCAACAAATAACGTTAGCTTCAGTAACATAACAGGTGCTACAGGGCAAACCCTTACCAGTGCACAGATGGGAACTCTTACAGCAATAAGATATTACCGTGCTTCTGTAAGTAATGGCGTATGTTCAGGTGCTAATTCCAACAGCGTAACAGTTACTGTTGAAACAAAACCTACTGCTCCTACTGGAATGACAGGTACAACATCTCTTTGTATAAATAATACTACCTCACTCACAGCCAGTGGTGGCTCTGTCGGTTCAGGTTGCTCTTACCAGTGGGGAACTGGTAGTACTGTTGGAGAGAATGTGATAGCTGGTGCTTACTCTGTAAGTTATACTACACCAGTATTAAGTTCAACTACTTCGTACTGGGTACGCCGTATTGGAAACTCTAGTTGTTCTGATACTACTGGCGGCTACGTACAAGCCGTTACGGTAGCACCTGCCAGTGTGGGGGGTACAATAACAGGTGGCACTACTCCAAGTTGTAAGGATTTAACTATAGGGACAATGACCTTAAGTGGCCATACAGGCGACGTAGTACGTTGGGAAAGAAGAGTAAACAGTGGCTCGTGGAGTAATGTGGCTATTACAACAACCACTTACAACCCCACGCTTTCTACAGCAGGTACATGGGATTTCAGAGTTTATGTAAAGAGTGGCGCTTGTGTGGCTACTTACTCTTCTCTTAGAACCATTACCGTTCTTGAACCACCTACGACGCCTACGGGTATAACAGGAAATAATCCTAGTTGTGGTGGAGGACAAGCTGTAACACTCACCGCTACAGGCGGTGTAGAAGGTAATGGCTGTATATATCAATGGGGTACAGGCAGTATAGGACAAAATATATTCTCTAACAATGATTCTACAAATTATGTTACCGTAAATCCAACTACTACTACTACATACTGGGTAAGGCGCATAGGTATATCACCTTGCGCTTCTACAACTGGAGGGGTTACTAAAACTATTACTGTACCTACTGTTTCGGATGTGGACGGCAATTCATACAATACTGTACAAATTGGGACACAATGTTGGATGGGTTCAAATTTAAAAACTACAAAATATAAAAATAGTACAACCATTACCTATCCTGGAACTAATAATACTAATTGGGAAAGCAATACTACTGGTGCTTATGCATGGTATGATAATAATATTAGCAACAAAACTGATTATGGAGCTCTTTATAATTGGTATGCAGTTAATAATGCAGCAGGAATTTGCCCAACAGGATGGCATGTACCTACTAGTGCAGAATGGGAAACATTAATTACTTATGTAGGAGGCGAGTCTATTGCCGGGAGTAAACTAAAATCAACATCTGGTTGGTATAATAATGGTAATGGAACTGATGACTATGGATTTGCCGGAGTTGGTGGAGGAGTTAGAGATGCAAGTGGTGCTTATAACTTTTTAAACTCTATAGGTTATTTTTGGACTTCAGCTACTTATAATGGAGCTAATGCATATTATAGGACACTTATTTATAACGGGGCAAATTCACCAAGTGCATTTGGATATAATGAAAGTGGATGCTCTGTTCGCTGTATAAAGGATTAGAAGAAAGAGAGGAAGAAATGTAATGAAAAAAGCAGGGAAACCTTTTAAGAGGGGTTTTTCTGCTTTTTTGTTGGGGGGCGGGGCTTCGGCTACGCTCAG
>CAZVOS010000171.1:0-6371 GCA_964628845.1 uncultured Bacteroidales bacterium
TTGCTCCGAAAAACTACCGTTCATCTCTGGAAAAACACCAATAATTTGCTGGGCATTTATAATTTTATTAAAGTGAAATAGAAATAATATTAAAATTATAAATCTGAATTTTTTTTTGATGAAATTATACTTTTCAGTTTTTTTTTGATGAAATGTGAAATATATCTGATTCATAATATAAGTTATTTTCTTAATTATTTTAAAAATATATTAGCTTTTTAATAAGACATAATAATTAAAAAGCTCTACGGGTTTGGATTATTTCTTAAATTAAAACATAAAAAAACATAAATATAAGTAATTTATAATTAAAATCAAAAAAAACAAGAAAATTATTTAAAAAAATAAGATATAAAGATGGCTTTTAATTTAATTTATTTGATTCACCACTCATAAGATGTAAAAACCCTGTTAAAGTTCTTTTCTTTAAGCCACCGAGACGTTGTTCAAAAACATCGCATACATAATAGTATATACCTGAGCTGCAATCTAAATTTGTGAGTTGATTTTTACCATTCCAATTAATATCTGGATTATCTGTTTTAAAAACAATATTACCCCAGCGGTTAAAAATCTGAATATTTATTTTTTCGACAAATTGATATGGGAATGGTATAAAAAAATCATTATATCCGTCGTTATTGGGTGTAAAAACATTGGGTAAGATATAGAGCTGACAACTGTCGATATCGAGGCACAGGGTTTGGAGTATAGCACTTTCGTTGTTAAAAGAATCAATGGCTGTAACAGCATAACATCCGGCAACAGTAGGGAGGTTTGTATGTATGTAAATTGAATCGTTTGTATTATTAACGGTATGGATAAGTTGAAGGGATTCGCTGTCGTATGGAGAATAATATATATTAAACCCGACAATATCGGCATAGCATTCATCGGATGTTATATGCCAAAGGAGGTTGTTTTCTACAGCATCGCAATTTGTTGTAATACTAAGAATGGGTTGACACGGGGAAACAGTATCAATGGGCATATCACATTTTATTTGTGAAAAATTAATGAGCGGATTTATAATCTGAGAGCCCGAATAATACCCATAAGCTTTAATCAGATAACAATAAGTAATGCCATTTGTTAAAGCAGTATCGGTAAAATTATGAGAATAAGTAAAACCAATAGAATCAAAATCAAGGGTAAGGGGGTTTTGTTTAAAAACTGAAAATGAATGGTTGTACCAGGGCACATTAAATGTCCAGTTCAGATTAATAGTCTGGTTGGTTCCTGCTGATTGCAGATAAATGGAAGAGGAAGTTTGTGTAGAGCCAATTAAAAAGTGGTTTCCTGTTTCATCATTATACAATTCCACTTTATATGTATAAGCAAAGTCTTTTGTATTAAGTAATGTATCGATGTATATGGTATCATTAATACCCGATAAAGAATCAATAAGAACGGGATTAGTCCAAAAAATACCGGTATTTCTATAAATAAGATACTTATATGGGCCAGGAATAGCAATAGTATCCAATAGTTTTGGTTTAGACCAAGCCAGATACACAGAGCCATTGTTTGTATGTGTATTTCTGACACTAACATGAGTGATGACAGGCACATTTTGTGGTAACTCGGTACAAGCTTCGAGAGAGGCATAACTTTCGGCTCCGTCTTCAAAATATGCAATTACCATATAACAGTATTGGTGTCCGTGTAAAAGTCCGAGACCATTATTATTGTCCATATAGCTGGTATCATTCACATCGTCAATACTGGTTAGCAGGGAATAGCCCGTATAAGCAGGCACACCTGTTTCGCAACTATCGGGGATGTAACCATAATAGGCATTTTTTCGATATATATTATAACCACTGGCATTTTCGCATATTGATTTATCCCATGTTAAGAAGATGCCATTATTAAGGGGAGAAGTCGTTAAGTTTTGGGGTGCGGGAGCAACAATACGAATAAACACGGTTTGAATGTCAGCTAAGTTTATAGGATCGCCATCGTCTTTTACTTTAAAAACCACACTATAGGGGTGTTTGCGCACATGCAGACAGTTTGTTTGCCACGAAAAAGGAGAAGTAACAAAGCCGATACCAACTGTGGGCTGCGGAAAGACAGCCGGGCTTGAACCCAACAAGAAAGGCAAGCCGGTAGCTGTCAGTAGTAAATTATTATGGGGGACATCGGGATCAGAAGCTTCCACATCAAAATTAATCAGTGTACCAGCGTCAACGCATAAATCGACTATGGGAGATATCACAGGGGGTCTGTTATTGCAGCCATCAACAATAATCTGCATATCTACTGTAACATAACTAATGCGTATGCCGTGCCGCCATTCTTCAATAAGAAAAGCAAGATTGTATTCACCAATATATTGCGGGCTGTTCCATATCAGTTCTCCAGAAATAGCATCGATGCCAAAAGAGATATTTGCTACAGGATAAGTATAACCGGGAATTATCAGGCCATCTTCCCCCTTACAAGCCACCATTTTATAAGATAAGCTGTCTCCATCAAGGTCGTAGGCCGAAGGATTATAAATAAAAACTTGATTCACACAGGCATTATCAATAGGGGGATTGAGTATGTTGGGCGATGAATTAGGTCCTAAAAATGGGTTGATGGTTAATGTTGTTTCGATATAAAAAGCCACATTGACCGAATTGGGTATGTTTAACACATTGCCATTTCTGTTTTTATCTTCTAATGAAATCAGATAGGTGGCATTAGCAGTATAGGTGTGTTGCCCTACATAAGTGTTCTTTGAAATATCATCTGGATAATCAATTTTTTCAATTCTGTTTATTTCTTCTGTGGTGCCGTCGCCCCATGAAATTTCAAGTTTGGGGCGGTCGGCAGGACTGGGCGTATATGTATAAGTAACAATGGTAAATTCATAAGTCATCCCCGAAATATGTCTGTAGGTGATATAGCCAGCCCTTTGGTGTGTGGCAAAGCAATTAAAACCCGACAAAAGAAAAATTAAAGTCAGCCCGGAAAGTAATAAAAAAAAAATCTTTTTTTCTCTCACCAGCGTTTAAAATGATATTGTAAAATTAAGAAAAAAATACCAAACAATAATTAAAAAGTAGGTTTTTATGGCTAAATCATTTTTTAGTCTACTAATTTCACAATTTTTTGCTGGTGGAAATTATTATCTATTAAAATTGCAAAATATAAATACCTCTACTCAAATCAGAGATGTGAAGAGAATTGTTTATATGCTATTTAATTTTTATATTAAATAATTTTATTATTTTTACATAAGAAAATTTATTTCAGTAAAAATATTTAATATGTTAAAGAACAATTTTATTAATTATTCAGCAGTATTAACCGTTTTCTTTTTATTGTTTTTTTGTATGTGTCATAAAAATGAAGAGCCCATTAATGATGATAATGATGATGATAACAACAATAATATTGGTTGTGGCACAGTAACAGATGGGGATGGCAATGTATATAACACTATCATTATTGGCGACCAATGCTGGATGCAGACAAATCTGAAAACAGCCAAGTATATGAATGGTGATTTAATAGAAAGCACAACGCCTGATACTCTGGAAATTATCGGAGAAAGTGAACCCAAATACCAATGGGTATTTGAAAGTAATACAAATTATCTGTCTGCTTATGGACGGCTTTATACATGGCATGCCATTACAGACACCAGAGGGGTTTGCCCTGCGGGATGGCATATACCCTCAGATACTGAATGGACAACGCTAATAAACTTAATGGGGGGCGACAGTGCAGCGGGTATTAAGCTAAAAGAAGCCGGCACATCTCATTGGTATGCACCTAATGCGTTCACTACCAATGAGAGTGGTTTTACTGCGCTACCTGGTGGTTATCGCACTCAGGATGGCATGTTCCGTGGAATATTGTTTCGTGGCATGTGGTGGAGTGCCACCGAAAGCAATATCCCCAGCAATGCTTACGACAGACAGTTGGATAATAATTCGGTAAATGTAAGCAGGGGCAACAACCACAAAAATACGGGTTCGGCTATTCGCTGTGTTAAAGACTGATATTTATTATTAAAAAGCTTAAGTGAATATATCCTTAACAACTCAATCATATTTATTTATGTATAAATCAATTAGAATATCTTTATTAGCTGCATTTTTTATTATTTATTCACAAATAACCTTAGGTCAGACACAAAAAGAAAAAGCATACGAAAAAGGAATTGCCGCCATAGAACTGATGGATAATGGTAAATTTGAGGAAAGCATCCAGTTGCTCAAAGAAGCTCAGAAAATTGACCCTAAAGATATCAATTACCCTTACGAAATTGCCTATGCTTACTATGCAATGAAGGACTATAAAAAAGCCATTAAATATCTTGAGGGTATCTTAGACCATGAAGATGTCAACGACTTGGTGTTTCAACTTTTGGGTAATGCATACGATAATATTGGAAAAAGCGAAAAAGCCATGGAAATTTATCAAACAGGTCTGAAATTATTTCCAAACTCTGGAAATCTTTACCTTGAGATGGGTGTGGTACAACTGGGTAAAGAAGAATACAATAAAGCCCTTGAATATTTCGAAAAAGGTATTGATGCAGAGCCAGAGTTCCCCTCAAATTACTACTGGGCAGCTAAATTATTTTGCAATTCAACAGAAGAAGTCTGGGGACTGATATACGGAGAAATATTTATGAATCTAGAACGTAACAGTCGAAGAACAGCAGAAATAAGCAAATTGTTGTACGATACTTATAAAAGTGAAATTACTTTAAAAAACGACTCTGCTTCGATAGATTTCTGCAATATTATTATGAATGCTGATGATATTATTGATACTGAAAAAATTAAATTTCCTTTTTGTATGGTTTTCGGACAAGCTATGCTTTTGGCAATTATTGATATAAAAAATATTGATATTAACTCATTGGATACAATACGGACAAGGTTTTTAGAAAATTATTATAAAATGGAATACGAAAAAACGCATCCCAATTCTCTTTTTGCTTATCTGGACAAAATACATAAGGCAGGACACTTCGAAGCTTACAACCACTGGATTTTGATGAAGGGAGATGAAGATGCGTTTGTAAAATGGCAGAAAGAAAATAAAGGCAAATGGGATAACTTTGTGAAATGGTTTACAGATAATGAACTTATTATGAACAACATAAATAAGTTCAACAGACATCAATATTAAATAAGTTTCATTATGTCCATGACATATATTGTATTTATTATTTTAAGTATTCCCGTAATATATCTCTCCCGTCATACATTACTTAAAGTAAAGCAACATGGGTTCTATCGTTTTTTTAGCTGGGAGTCCATTATTTGGCTTTTTTCTAATAACTATATGTATTGGTTAGACGATGTTTTGAGCATCCGCCAATTAATTTCATGGGTTCTGCTTTTATTATCGATATACTGTGTGCTTGCAGGTATGTTGTTATTAAAAAGGGCAGCTCATCAAAAGGAGGTTCGGCAAGATGACAGCTTATATGCATTTGAAAAAACAACGTCTCTGATTGATTATGGTATTTACAAATTTATCCGGCATCCACTTTATGCCTCTTTGTTTTATCTTACATGGGGTATTTTTCTAAAGCATATAACTTTACCAATATTTCTAGTAGCTGTTTTTTCAACTATAATGCTTATTATGACTGCTGTTTCGGAAGAAAAAGAATGTGTAGCATTTTTTGGAGAGGGCTACAAAGCTTATATGAAGCGCAGTAAAAGGTTTATTCCATATATATATTAACCTTATTTCTCATAAGCTCCCAAGTCGGGGTTTATAGTACGGTCGTTGCCAATAATATCGTATTGGACTTGCAGTGCGATACTCATATCACCAACATCAATAGCAGGAGAGCCCACTTTAAGTTTGTAATTGTTGAGTGATGTATTTTCGAATAAGGGGTCAATATTTTTGAAACAGGAAGTATAATACGTTGCATTGCTTATATCCAGTGTTGTTTTGAGCAGGCAGTTTGTAAATTTATAATTAAACACACCTGAATTGTTTTTATCGAGAAGCATTTCTTCTTCGATATTACCATAGATGATACAATTGCCAAAATCGGCTTTGTTGAGGTCGCGTAACTGTATGTTATTATTGATGTCCTTATAATAATTATTTAGAACTATAGACGAAGTCTGGCGTGATGCATAGCCCCAGTAGTTGGCAAAGGTACAGTGTTTAAAATCGTAAGAGCCGCCTATAGAGAGTATGAGTGCATGAATGCCCGCATTAGAGATGACAAGATTTTCGCCTGCTATAGAAGCGCCCTGAGCATAGATGCCCGAGGTGCTCATATTTTCGATGATGGTATTACGTATTTTAAGTGTGGGATTGGCAGAGTTACCCACAGTATCTACTTTAATGCCTGTATCTCCGTTTCGAATAATGGCATAGTTGATTTCATTATC
>CAZVOS010000172.1:0-6361 GCA_964628845.1 uncultured Bacteroidales bacterium
AAGAAATTTGTTGATACACTTAAAACTCGAAAGGTATAAATCTTTTGGTTTATTAAGCAGAATATTGGCCATATAGTTATTTATACTGCTTCCAAGGTTGCGCCACCACCTATGTTTCTTCTCATCGTAATAGGTATAAACAACATCATAATTTGATTTTAAGCCATACTCAATCAATTTGAACACTTCCTCAATAGGATTCTGAAAATCATCGTCCATTATCACTGTATAATCGCCTGTAACCTTGTTCAATCCAGCCATAACAGCATTATGCTCTCCAAAATTCTTTGCAAGACAGAGGTATTTAATTATGGGCTTATAATTTCTGTATAATTCGAGACATTTGCTGTGCGAATTATCGGATGAATAATCATTTATCAGAACAATTTCGAGATGATAAATCTCTTGCATTTCAGTTATTAACTGCTTAACAAGCTCTGTTATTGTGGCCTCAGCATTGAAAACAGGAATGATTACAGAAATTTTGGGGAGCTGTTCATTCATTTTATTTTAAATTTTCAACGTATTTAATGTATTCTTCTTTAGTTTTTAAATACTGTTCCAAATCGTGTTGTCTGTTAGCTAAAACCAGACAAACTGCATCACCGCTGAATTTGGTAATTTCCATAAATATCAATCTTGGTACAAACAAAGCTCTTGAAGGCGTATCCATTATAAATTCCTTAGTGTTGTTTTTGTCAGAAACATTAACAACAAATCTTCCCGCAAGAGGTATCAAAACTTCATCCGTATCTTTTAAGGCATGTTTGCCTCTGTTGGCTTTAATATTATAAATATAAAATATCCTCTTGATATTAAACGGAATATCAATATTTTCTTCTATAGAAGACAAGATGCCACGTTCATCCTCATGAGTAGGAATACCAATTATTCTGACGGATTCTAAATTCATTATATTTTTTTACAAACGAAGATAAATGTTTTATTTTAATTTTGCTTAAATTATTTAAGCTAATAAAGGTGATATATAGTTCAGTAGTGTTTCTGTATTATTTTCTGCCCATCGTATTGGCAATTCACTACTTATTGCCACGTATGTATCTTAAAAACGCATTCTTATTAATCTCAAGTCTTATTTTCTATGCATGGGGAGAGGGTAAACTTATCCTATTGTTGCTTGCTATAGGAGGTGGTGTATGGTTTTTTTCGCAAATGATAGTACACAGAAAACATAAAAAACTATATGCTTATACAGCCGTTATCTTTTTAATTTTAATACTCGCATATTACAAATATTTTTTATTTTTTATAAATATGTTTGTCCCAATGGGTGATGGTGCTTTATCAGGTATGAAATATGTGATGCCTATGGGGGTGTCGTTTTTTACATTTCAGGCCATTTCGTATGTTATTGATGTGTATAGGCAGCCACAGCATCATGAAAAGAATGTTTTTTATGTGATTCTTTATATCAGTATGTTTCCACAGCTTATTTCAGGTCCTTTAGTCAGGTACAATCAGTTATCTGCACAGTTAAAAATAAGGCGTTTTGAGTTTGATGTATTTACAGATGGTATTAAAAGATTTATCAAAGGGCTGGCAAAAAAGCTCCTCATAGCCAATCCATTAGGGTTGTTTGTTAATGAGGTTATGCAAACAGAGCTTCATTTTCTGGGACCATCAACTGCCTGGTTAGGCATTATTGCTTTTACATTACAATTGTTTTTCGATTTTTCTGCATATACCGATATGGCTATAGGGGTAGGCAAGATGCTTGGTTTTGAATTGCCCGAAAATTTCAATTATCCCTACATCAGCAGGTCAATAACTGAGTTCTGGCGCCGCTGGCATATGACGCTCTCGGCCTGGCTCAGAGATTATGTGTTTATGCCTTTGTCGTTAAGTTTAAGACACTTTAAGAAATGGGGGGTATTTTTCTCTTTATTAATCACTTTTATTCTTTGTGGTATGTGGCACAGTGCGGGATGGAACTTTTTTATATGGGGCGCCATACATGGCCTATTTCTGGGTTTAGAGCAATTATTTCTTTCAAAATATTTAAACAGACTTAAAATATTATCAGTTATTTATACACTATTGATAATATGCATAAGTTTTGTTTTTGTGGCTGCAAAAGATCTGAATCATGCTTTGTCGTACCTCGCTGCGATGTTTTCGTTTGCTGCCGATACCGCATTGCCACCAGAAGCTTTTGTAGCAAAACAACATCTGTTTTTGATAATTATTGGAATAATCTTGTGTATCCCAATAGCCCAATTAAATGTGTTACATAAGCCACAACTGTCTCAATTTAAACGAATTACAGAACTGCTCTTTCTGCTCACATTGTTTTTTTTATCGGTAATGGCTTTAACAAGCGAAACTTACAATCCTTTTTTATATTTCAGATTTTAAATTTTTAACTATGAAATTTCCCGAATCAGCATTGGCACATAAATATCTCGATGGACTCAGAGGCATCGAAATTGGGGGCTCGGCACATAACAGTTTTGGACTAAACACCCTTAATGTTGACCGTATTGGTGATAAAAACTCGCATTTTAAACTTTACGAAATGGAACAATGTGGCGAAGCCATGCGGGTGGATGTGCTTGCCGAAGGAAACAAACTGCCCTTCCCTGATAAAACATACGATTTTGTTATTTCGAGCCATGTGATTGAACATTTTTACGACCCCATTTCAGCATTACTCGAATGGGCAAGGGTTGCCACAAAATACATTTTTATAATAGTGCCCCACCGCCAACGCACATTCGATGCCGACAAGGAACTCACCAAAGTGAGTGAACTGCACAGACGGTATGTTGAAAAAGAAGTTGTGGAAGATGAATTCAGGGGTTTGCACTGGTCGGTTTTTGAACCCTCTAACTTTAACGAACTTTGTGTGCTGTGCGGTTTTAATGTTGTCGAAATTCAAGACCCCGACGATAAAGTGGGCAATGGTTTTACTTTTATCATTAAACTTGATTAAAAACTGATGCTTAACAGAAAATTTAATCCCGTTTTTCTGCTTTTCCTTATCATCCCATTGATATTTTATTTTCTTTTTCAGAGAAATGAAGAAAAGACATTGCCCGAAATTGACTTCTTATATCTTACTGCACAATCGTCAAAACCTGCTGTAATAAAATTGTTTTCGGGTAAACAACAACTGACTACATGGGAACTTAATGATTCATCTTATACTTATTTTGATTATTCGGGCAATTTAAAAGACAGTAAAAATATCTATCTGAAAATTGAAGGGCTGAATAAAGGGGATAGCATTTCGTTTTTATCCTTTAACATATTCCGTTACAATAAGTTGTATTCTTTATATCATTTTATCAATCCCGACGAATATATCAGCAATGCCCGTGCAATAAATACAAAAGAATCCATAGGGCTTATTGTCGAAGAAGACCAGCTCCCGGTAAACATATCGCTCAAACCATCGGAGGCCTGGCATAAAACAAACACAAAATGGTATTTTATATTATTTTTAGAGTTCGTTTTTTTGTTGATTTTTATTCTATTAAATATCTTTTCCCCACCTCATAGGTATTTTATTTTTTCGCTACTGGTATGTGTTTCGCTTATGTTTCTGTTTAAAAGTTTGTCTGCCCCCCGAACAGCCACGATAAAAATAAAAACCAAAAGCGGACTTAAAAAGGGAGAATTCTTCTTTAACCACTATCCACAGTACAGTCATTTAAAAAATGTGCTGACTTATAAAAGCAGAAACACATTTGAAACTTCTGTTGATATAAAAACAAATAGCTTTATCCGTTTCGACAGTGAACTTGTTCCGGAATTTGATGATATAAAATTTATTGTCAGTTATGGTCTTTTCAATAAAACGTGGAAACTCAATAAAGGCAATTTGGTTAAAACCTCTCTTAATGACCTGTCTTTTACAGATGGCACTTTTAGTGTAAAAGGGAATGACCCGTTTATATGTTTTTCGTCCGATTATTTTAATAGTGGCATCCGCTGGTTGATTCTTATGAATGACAGCTTGTTTCTTTTTATAAGCTTGCTTGTTTTTATTGTATTAATATACATGCATCACAAAATATCAAAACATCTAAAAATCTCTTTCCACCCTATATACTTATTATTTTTATTTATTCCTTTTGCATATTACATTTTATATCATAGCAGTACAAACAGGCATCTTAAAAAGCCACATAAGGATTATTTTTATTTTTCAGCCAAGAGCAGTTGTCCTGTAATTTTATCAATGCATACCGAAGGGGATTCCATTACTGGCTGGGGTGTAAACAAACGCGGCTATGGCATGTTCGATTGTGTGTGTAACATTAATGACTCGGCAGGGATTATAATTAAGATTAATAAATTACCTGCTTACGAATCAGTATCTTTTCTGGCATTTAATTTTTTCAGGGACAATACGCTTTTTTCACTCTACGATAAAACAAATCCCTATTGTGTGGTTGAAAACGGATGGACTTCAACAAAGAACGAGGTACTGACTGTTAGCGCCAACAATCCTGAAGAGCCGGTTATTATAAGATTATACAAAACCTCCACATGGCAAAAAATGGCCAGAGAAGAACGGCCTTGCTATCTGGTTATTTTCTTATTTATAACATCATTTGTTATTCTATTGCTCATCAATCCGTCAGTGCGTTATTTTATAACAACATTACTGCTCACATTATTTATTTTATGTTTTTATTGCTGGCTCGGTACTGATATACAGGAGCAACTTACCTACAGCACATCAACACCTCAACGTAGTGTAGAAACCTACTACAGCAACAGCCCATTGTTCAACACCGATGATAAATTCCCTTCTAAAACATATATGTATTACTTCAAAACACAGATAGAATTAGGCAAACACCCATACATACGCTGCGATATAGACGACAGTCTGAAACATATAAATACACTTGATATTACTGCCAAAACAGGACTTCTGAATAAAAAATTTAAATTATGCAGTATAGCAGTAGGCAAAATGGTTCTTAATGATGTGAATTATGACAAAGGTACTTATTATGTTACGGGTAAAGATCCGTTCTTTGCTCTGACAAGCACCTATTTTGTTGATGCTGTAAATCACCTGACAAAAATGCGTAATAATGCATTTCTTTTTATTTCTCTGATTATTTTTATTATATTAATAAGCATATATAAATGGTCTGCGGCTTTTGACAGTATTAACTATATTTTATTTATTGGCTTTTTATCTGTTGTTTTCAGTGGATTATTATACGCATCTTTCAATTCAGAAAGGGTACGACTGAAAGCCGAGAAACGCGATGTGGAACCATTGAAGTCATTTGACACAGACTCTCTAAAGCTTTTTACAAAGAGCTTTAATGCTTATTTAAACGACCAGGTAACGGCCCGTAATAAAATAATTCCATTAAATAATTACATGTATTATTTTTTATTTGGAGAACTGCTTAACAATCCTGATGTATATTTTGGTAAAGACGGCTGGATGTTTTATGTGGGGGCTAATGGCAGAGAAACATACGAAAACCGTGAACCAGTAACAGAAGAAGAAATGCTCACCATAAAACAGATTTTTGAAGAACGCAGGGACTGGCTTAAAGAGAGAGGTATAGAGCTATATATTGTATTTCCGAAAATATCACAATTTATTTACGAAGAAATGCTTGGCAGCAGGATGTTCAGATACAATAAAACAAGCAAGCTGGAACAACTGACTACATACCTGAGAGAAAATTCAGATATTAAAATTATTGATGTAGAGAAACCCATCATGGATGCTAAAGAAATAAGTAAAGCTGCTTTGTATTATAAATCAAGTACTCATTGGAACTATTATGGGGCTTATTTTGCCTATGAGGCAATTATTAATTTTATTAAAAAAGATTTCCCTGATATTGGCGCCCCTATCCCCTTGAAAGATGTTAAAATGCGCTGCTCTATAGAGCTTGAAAAAGATATCGACCTTATCGAAATGGCTGCCCTGATAGGATATCTGCGAGGGTACGAATTAGTTCCTGAACATCCAGAGCTGTATGCAGGCGATACCATTGTTCCTTATTTCCCTAATGGAAAACCTGATTTCCCTACTTTATACATAAGAAACAACAAGAAACAAGGGCCCAATATGCTGATGTTCAGAGATTCGTATGCCCGTCAGTTGTATCCTTATATGAGCCATCATTTTAACAGAAGTTGCTATTTATGGACGAATACTTTTACTCCTGAACTCATTGAGCAGGAAAAACCCGATTTGGTGATATGGGAGATGAGCGAAAGATTTATTCCTTTCTTTGTGATTTATATGAACCCGCTGTTTAAGGAACAATAGTATTGTCATTCAAATTATCGGGCTTTACTGCCAATGCCATTACCGATAAGCCGAAAGGTAAATTGATATACCTGAGCAATT
>CAZVOS010000173.1:0-6351 GCA_964628845.1 uncultured Bacteroidales bacterium
TATATAAGAGAAGATAATGTTCAAAGTTTATTAAATGGGGTCTCGATAGCACACACCAAAAATTCCGGTGCTCTGATAGATTTAAGCTTTAGCGATGCAGAGCTAAGTGTGGGGCCGATAGAAATAACCCTAAACGGCTCGTACCAGTTTTACCCCAACCTTGTTGCCGACCTTGATTTTGAAAACACCACGGTTAATATGTTCAGAATAGCATTAAACAATGCCATTTCGGAAGGCAATATACAGTTGAATGTAACAGCAAGTGGTTCGAGTACGTTGATAGACGAAGAATTTACCTTGTTACAGATACGCAAAACCATCATAGTTATTGTGGGAGGTGTTCCCATAATAATAAGTACAGAGCTCAGTCTCGAAGGAAGCGTATCGGCAGAAGTGTCGGCTACGGCAAGCTTCGATTATGAATATAATCAGAAACTGGTACACAATGCATCAATAGAATACAACGAAGGAGAATGGCACTACAGTTTTGAGCAAAGCAGCGAGGCAGAATCGAGCAATGAGTTTAATGTTAATGGCAATATGACACAGGAGTTTAATATTGGACCCAAGATAGAGTTTAAAGTTTTTGGTATCGTAGGTACCTATCTCGATGCGAAGGTAAAGGAATCGTTGGATATATGTTTCAACAACCTGAACTGGAAAGCTGAGGTAGGACTTGAAGGCGAGCTTACCTTAGGTGCCAAAGCTGAAGTGCTCGGCGAAACACTTTTTGATGTAAACACTTCGTGGACAGAAGATTTTTACAATACAGAATTTCCGTACACGCTTGAAATGATTTCGGGCGATAACCAGAACTATACATCAGGTAATCCTGTACCTCAGCATATCATAGTAAAAGTAACGAGCGACAAGGGTTATGTTGTACCTGGGGCTATTGTTCATTACAATCCATCGGGTACGGGCACTGTATCAGGTAATCCGGTAATAACCGACATAAATGGGCGGGCCGAAGTGGAATGGACACCAGGTGCAGGAAGTCAAAACACACTTGAGGTATATCTTAAAGATTGCGAAGATACACATTTAGAAAATTCTCCATTAACGTTTACGGCTTATGAAATACAGGGTGGCATCGACTGTTCGCAATCGTCGCTTATGGCTTGTGTAGACAACGACTTCAACGGCATAAGCGTGAGTGCCTATATGGGTATAGCACCCTATGAATACGCTTCCGATGGCATCACTTTTAGCCCTGTACCACCCTATATAATACCTGCTGCAGGTCAAACATACGGCTTTACCGTAAGAGATGCTGAGGGCTGTTATGCTTTTTCGTCCTATACGGCGCCAGCCAATCCTTGCCTTCACTCTACACTGTCGGTTAATCTTGTAGCACTGAGCAATGCCATAAACGCCTACGGAAACGGTGGTACACCACCCTACCTGTATTCGCTTAACAACCCGACAGGTCCCTATTCTTTACAGTCGCAGTTCGGCAGTTTGGTGGAGGGCACTTATTCGGTATATGTGAAGGATGCAACTGCTTGTGTAAAGTCGGCCGTAGTTGATGTTTACAGCAATATACCTCCCATCACCGCTAACTTTACTTATATGCCTTATGATGTAAACAAAGAAGACACTGTACAGTTTATAAACCTGTCGAACAATGCCACATCGTGGAACTGGACATTTGGAGATGGCAATAATGCCACAACAGAAAACCCCCAGCATGTATATGACGAAAATGGCTCTTATGATGTAACGTTGACTGTTATTAACCCACTTGGCACAGCCAGCAAAACGAAGACCATTGGGGTTGGCTGTTCAAACTTTACCGATTTGAGAGATAGTGTTCTTTACACTACCGTATTAATTGGAAATCAGTGTTGGATGAAAGAAAACCTTAAATATGCAACACCTTATGGAATGTGTTATGATAATAATCCAGTGTATTGTGATATTTACGGACGTTTGTATCCTTTAAACGATGCACTTACTGCATGCCCTTCGGGATGGCATCTTCCAAGCTTAAATGAGTGGGAAGAATTAGCCAACTATTTGGGCGGCATGCTGAACAGCACAACAAATAATGTTGGAGGCAAAATGAAATCGGTTACACCCGATTGGACATATCCTAACAATGGTGCAAATAATTACAGTGGTTTCAGTGCAAAACCTGCGGGAGCATTCTCTAATCAAGACTTTCCATATACAGGGCATTCATGCTGGATGGGAAATATAACATATTATTGGACTTCTACTGAATATACTCCAGAGCCAGGTCTATTTCATTTTGTTCACTTATTTCACGACTTTAATGATTTGCAAACAACTACTTTCCATAACTCTTTAACTTTTAGAATATCGGTCCGTTGTGTAAAAGATGCTGCTCCGTAATTGTAAAAAACTAATGATAAAGAATGTTTTGCTCAGGGAGCTATTACACAATAGTTATTAAACAGATTTCTCCCCGTTCCGACAAATCGGAACGGAGTCGAAATGACATTTGAAGCCATTTTATCTTCTAAGAACACCCCGTTTCGGTACCTACACAAAAAATTGTGAATAAAGCAGCTATTGCAGTTATGAAATTCTTTCAATTATAAGTAATGAATAATAGTAGAGAATAAGGGACTTTGAAACTTTGTTTTATCAAGCCCTAATTATCAATTATCTCAATGACGGGGTCTTGTATGTACCTAATATCATCTTCCCGTCCTTGTTCAATAATCAGGTTTCCGTTATCATCAAAGCTTTTAGGGCGGTTCTTCAATCCTTCTATGATACTTACCTCACCAGAAACTTTAATTCTTTTACCATTCAGCCGTTTTGCCCCTTCATAATTCATATTTACAAGATATCCATTAATATAAATGCCGTCTTTAGTGGCATTTTCAATTTTTAATATGCTTGTAAAACTCACAAAGTTTGTATCTGCTTGTTCTTGTTCGCTTGATTGTTTAACTTTTTGGGAACATGAATAAAATAAGACGGGTAGGAAAAATAATGCAAAAAAAGACTTCATAAGAATTTACTTAGCTTCCAATACTTCAACCCTTTTAAGCAGCTTATCAATAAGCTCCTGTTGTTTTAGTATCTGCTCCTTTTTTGTTCTTGCATCATCTCCTGTTGCTCCTGCATGGCTTTCACCATATAAGGAATCATTTCAACCGAGTAGATACCAATACTGCCATCTGAATTTTTACCTACAAGTTCGGGAATAATGGCTTGTACTTCCTGGGCAATAAACCCTATTCCTGTTTTGCCATCGGCTTTCCATGTAAAAGTAACAGGGCGTAAATCCATCACTTTATTAAGCGTGGTGCCAAAGGGTACAATATTTTCCTTGAGGTTGCGGTCGGAGGGATTTACATTGGTAAGCACGCCGTTGTTTGAATATACGGTGCCATTGGTTTGCAGACTGCTTACTTTCAATTCGCCATTGCCTTTGATACGGGCAAGTTCGTTTGAAGTAGTACTGTTTACACCGGCATAAAACACATGGTCGCTGTTGGTGGTAGCCACCTGATAGCGTTGCATAGCCGTGTTAATACCAAAACCGAAATACTGGTTGTTGTTGTTGGCATCTTCGTATAGCACTATTTTTCTGTTGGCGGTAGCATTGGCAAATTGCAGGGGGGCATTGGGCAAAGAAGTTCCAATACCCACATTACCGTTGTTATCAATAAGCATGCGTACACCTGTAGTGCTCGTGTTAGTGCCGTACATAAAGCGGAGCTTATTGGCATAATTATCAATAAAGTAAGCAGTGGCGTAAGAGGCAGGGGCATTGAGTTGCAGTTGTCCGCCTTCTTCATCGTCGTCAACAGCACCAATTACCAACTTCGATTCTGTAGAGGTGGGGTCGTAACCAACACCCACAACGCCATTGCCTTGTACCCTGAGCAGTTCTTTGGAAGCCGTGGTACTTGTGCCTGAGTAAAACACATGGTCGGCATTGGCGGCAGCCACCTGATATCTGAAAACGGCTGTGTTGATACCCAACCCAAAGTATTGGTGGTCGTTGTTGGCATCCTCTTGCAGTACAAATTTGCGGTTGGCGGTGCCATTGCCCAGTTGCAAGGTGGCATGGGGGGTGATGGTGCCAATGCCTATTCTGTTATTTAATAAATCGCCATAAAGGGTAGAGGCATTTCCCAGAACCATTTGGTTATTGCCCATGTATGAAGGTAAATCAATGTCATAACCTATTACAATATTGTTTGAACCACTTGTAACATTATCGCCTGCCTGATACCCAACAAAAATATTATTCATACCTGTGCTTCCCGTACTGCCATAACCTGCCTTATAACCTATGGCTGTATTATTATTACTACTGACGTTATATAAAGCAAGAGATCCTATTATAGTATTATTATTTCCAGTTGAGTTATACAACATGCTTTTATTTCCAACAGCTACATTATCACTACCTGACGAATTTAAAAGTAACGCATTTAATCCAACAGCAGTATTATTTGAACCGGAGGTATTAGAATATAATGTCGATTCACCATTGGCTGTATTAAAAGACCCTGTTGTGTTTGACATCAGACTCTGATGCCCTGTTGCCGTGTTAGATGTTCCTGTGTTATTTGCAGGCGTTCCACTTCCTCTAAGGGCTTCGTAACCTATAGCAGTATTGTAGGTATCCTGCCCGGTTTCTCTGTTATCTGCATAAAGCATGGCTTTATAGCCTATGGCTGTGCTTTTGGAATTGCCTTTATTAGTACTAAGAGAGCCAAAACCTAAAGCAGTATTATAATTTCCACTACGATTGTCGTAAAGAGAAGCTGCACCAATTGCAACATTATCATTTCCTGTACGGTTATACGCCATCGCATGCATACCAAAAGCTGAATTTGATTCACCAGTATGTGGACAGCCACCAAGAGCAGATCGACCTACTGCAACATTATTATCGCCTGTTGTGTTACAAACCAGAGCAAAAGAGCCAACTGCTATATTAGCATAGCCTGAAATATTATCTCTAAGCGCAGTGTAACCTATAGCAGTATTTTCAACTCCTGTAGTATTGTTTCGTAATGCGGATGCCCCATTTGCGACATTATATAATCCTGTTGTGTTTGACATCAGACTTTGATGCCCTGTTGCTGTATTATATCCACCTGTAGTAATGGAATTAAGTGAATTTACGCCAACACCAGTGTTATAACTTGCAGAATAAAAACTTCCACCGTACATCGTAAAATTTCCGGCATTAATACCTACAAAAGTGTTGAATCCATCATTGACAGGTGATTTATAATTATGAATAAACGGTTGGTTTCCTTTATAGATTACACCTGTTGCGCTGTCTGTAGTATTGGTGAGTTGAATGGCTCCTGTCATCTCTAATTGCTGGTTGGGTGTTGTAGTGCCTATACCTATACGTGAGCCGTTATTATACAAAGTGCTGTTGGCTACCCAGTTGCTGCCGTCGTGCCTGAGTGTTTGCCCGCTTGTACCTGCCACGAGAGGACCTGTAGCACCTGTAGGGCCTGTACCCCCTTGTGCACCGGTAACTCCCTGAGGTCCGGCAGGAGCTTCAAATTCCACCCAGTGACTAAGTTGGTTTTTGGGCTGTATGGTGGATACAAAACTGCTGCTGTGCTGTACTATCCACATGGAGTTAACAGCAGGATTGTTAGATGATTCGGCAAATACGTAATCGTTGGGCGAATAGCTTGTGCCGCTTACCCAGTTGCCCTTATTGGTAAGACCAACACCTGCAGCACCTTGCGGACCTGTTGGACCAATGGGACCTGTAGGGCCGGCTGGTCCCGGAACTGTAGAAGCAGCACCTGTAACACCCGTAGGACCTATCGGACCTGTAGGACCGGCAGGACCGGCAACAGTAGAAGCTGCACCTGTGGGACCAACTGGGCCTGTGTTGCCTGTGGCGCCTTGCAGACCGGTGTTTCCTGTGTTTCCTGTTGGACCTGTAGCACCTATTGGACCTGCAGGCGCTTCAAATTCAACCCAATGGCTTAATTGGTCTTTGGGTTGTATGGTAGAAACAAAACTGCTGCCGTGTTGTACTATCCACATGGAGTTTACGGCAGGATTGGTTGAAGATGTGGCAAATACATAATCGTTAGGGGCATAAGTAGTGCCACTTACCCAGTTGCCCTGGTTGGTAAGACCAACACCTGCTGCACCTTGCGGACCTGTGGCACCGGTGGGACCTGCCACACCCGGTACATTGGCATTTTCGGCATAGAGGGCATAGGGCACGCTCAGCAATTGCGTTGCGCCCATGTCAACATATCCCGAGCCTGCATCAACTTCAATTTTGATGTAAAAATTATGGCTGCCCCAACCGATAGAGCCAAAACTCCCACTGACCACTGTTCCTGTACCCACATTTAAGTTTACAAGTCCATA
>CAZVOS010000174.1:0-6345 GCA_964628845.1 uncultured Bacteroidales bacterium
ATAAAATATGTGAAAGAAAATGGAGGCATGGCCGATTGTGCTGTATGCTATACTGTAGACCCTAAATTTTCACAAATTCAAAGAATTAAAGCCCTGCTCAAAGGTAAAAAATTGCCTCAGAAAATTTTTACTGTCGATTATTTCGTTAATCTGGCTAAACGGCTCGAATCACTTGGCGCTGATATGATTTCTATTAAAGATATGGCTGGGCTAATTCCTCCCATAATATCAGGAGAAATTATCAGCCGTATGAAAAAGGAAATTAGTATTCCTATTGACTTCCATACCCATTGCACCCCCGGCTATGGTTTGGCATCTGTTTTAAATGCCATTATTAAAGGTGTGGACATTGTGGATGCTAATATCATGAATTTTTCAGGAGGGCCGGCAGCCCCAGCTTTCGAACTTGTTTATCTCTTCTGCCAAAAACTGGACATCGAAATAGATGTTAATCTCGATGCTGTTGTTAAAATTAATAAAGAGCTGAAAAATATTAGACAGGAACTGGCAGAATTTGATACATGTAAAATGCTTCCAATTGATTTTGATATAACAAAAGATAAATTACCTAAGCATATTGATAAACTCTTCGATGATGCCATTTCTTATGCTAAAGCCGATAAGGAAGAACCCCTGCTTAAAGCCATTTACGAAATTGAAAAGTATTTCAACTTTCCAGAGCCAGATATACAAGTTAAATTTGCCGAAATACCAGGTGGGATGTACACCAATATGCTTTCTCAGCTCAAACAAGCCAAACTAGACCATCTCTTACCACGTGTGCTCGAAACAGTTCCTATTGTGCGTGTGGCCTCAGGATGCCCACCACTTGTTACCCCAACCAGTCAGATTGTTGGAGTTCAAGCCGTTAATTATATTATAGACGAAAATAAAGGATTGCCCCCATACACTTCAAAATCTATTCAATACGTCAATCTCGTGAAGGGTATATATGGCAAAACACCAATCCCCGTTGACCCCGATTTTAGAGAGTTTATTTGTGGTGTAAGAGATGAAACCCCTTACGATACTTCAAACTATAAAAAACAAAACAATCCTGTGTTTGAAGAATGGGATGGCGTTAAACTGGCCGAAAATGAAAAGGAAGAACTTCTCCTCGAATTATTTCCTGCTGTGGCAGAACCATACCTTAAAAAGAAAAAGGAAGATGCCTACAACAATAAAATAAATCAAAAACTCGAAGAAGAACGCCGTAAATACGAAGAAGCTAAACGTGTTTTTAATAGTTTGAGCCCAGAAGAAAAACAAAAAAGATTAATGGATGGCCTCTATAATTATAAATGGTCATCTTTCGATTAATATTAAAGGTTTTTTTCTCTAATATTTATTTTTTTTCTGATAAATTTTTAATTTTGTATTTTTTATTGTAATTTAATACTCACTAAATGTTTAACATTGCAGTGATTTTTATAACCTTCTTAATAAATTTTCGTATCACAACAGTTATTAATAACTAATGCTATTATTATGAACGTTTTTAGAAATTTATTTATAACATTAATCTTTTCTTTTTTCTCACTTTCAATATTTGCACAAGCCATAACAACCTTGGATAAGGCCGATGAGGAGTTTAGGGGGAAGAATTTTTACAAGGCCTCTGGCTTGTATAAGAAGTCGTTGAAGAACTCGCCTCCAGAAGAAATTAAGCGTATTTATTTTCAGTTGGGCGAATGTTACCGTCAGGTAAACAATTATGGAGAAGCCCGTCAGTGGTATGCCAAGGCGGTGGATGAGGGCTATAGTGAACCAGTCATATATTTTCATATAGGGAACTTATTGCTCATCGGTGGCGACTACAAGAGTGCGAAGAATTATTTTGAGAAGTATCTGCAATCGGATCCAGAGAATGCCCTGGTAAAATCGAAGTTAAATTCTTGTAATTTTGGGATATCATTAGAGTACAACCGCCCTTTTTATGAGATAAAGAACAGCCGGGATTTGAATTCAGAATTTAGTGATTATTCTATAACTTATATAGGAGCGGATAATGTTGTGCTTTCTACGATGCGTATGGAGAGTTCAGGTGGGCGGATAGACCCGAGAACGATGCAGGGATTTTCGAAATTTTATGAATCGAATTATGATTCGAACCGAAATAGCTGGAGTAAGCCCTCACCATTGAAGGGAGAATTGAACACCAATTTTAACGAGGGTACTTTTACATATCATGCACAGACAAAGACGGGTTATTATATGCAGTGCAGCAGTCCGAGTGGGGATCTTGATAATTGCAATATTTTTATGTCGAAATATGATGAGGGCTCAGGCAAATGGAGTAAAGGGCGGGTTTTTGATTTTTCGAGGGATAATGTCAATCTGGGTCATCCGAGCATCACAGAAGATGGGAAAACATTATATTTTGTAGCCGACATGCCTGGTGGTTATGGAGGTACAGATATCTGGATGTTGAATTGGGATGGCTTTGGCTGGGGCAATCCTGTTAATCTGGGAGCAAATGTGAATACAAACGGGAACGAGATGTTTCCTTTTATCTTTGATAATAAGTATATGTATTTTTCGTCAGATGGACAGATAGGTATAGGAGGACTTGATATTTTTGTATCGGAACTCAAGAATAAGCAGTTTCAGAAAGCAGAGAATCTGAAGCCCCCGTTTAATTCGAGTGCAGATGATTTTGGTTTTGTTTTTAAGAATAACAAGAAGCGTGAGGGTTTTTTCTGCAGTAACCGACCAGGAGGGATGGGCGATGATGATATCTATTATTTTTCGTTGATACCAGTAGTCATAACTTTATCGGATAAGGTATTGGACAGTGAAACACAGAAGCCGCTTAAAGATGTGATGGTATATTTACAGGGAGATGATGGCAGTTTGGATTCCGTACTGACGGATAAGAATGGGGTGTATAAGTTTACAAAGCTTAATGCGCATACAGTATATAAGTTATATGCACAGAAGGATGGTTATTTGGGGGATTCAAAGTTTAAAGCGGTAGGTGATGAGAAGTATAGTGTAGACTTAAGCTTGGGTGAAGCTTTTTCGTTGATAAAGATAACAAAGGAAGAGATAGAGATAAAGAACATTTATTATGATTATGCGAAGTGGAGTTTGCGTGAAGAGTCGAAAGAAGAACTAAAGAAGTTGTTGAAGATATTGAACGAGAATCCTGTGATACGCATCATGATTAATTCCCATACAGATGTAAGGGGCAGTGCCACTTATAATCAGGAGTTGTCAGAAAAGCGTGCACAGTCAGTTGTAGAGTTTTTGGTATCCAATGGCATCAGTATGTCGCGATTGAGTTTTAAGGGATGGGGAGCTGAGCGTTTACTGGTACATAATGCCGTTTCGGAAGAAGAACATCAGGCCAACAGGAGAACTACCTTCAATATATTAAATGTAGAAGAGATAAGTTCAAAGTTTGTGGTAAAGACTTTTGAGCCAATTGATTTTCAGAAAGAAAAAGAAAAGATTGAAAAAGAAAAGGAGAATAATAATACGGATAATGGGGGAGAGATAACGGTTGAAGTGATTAACAATACGATAAATGCCTTTTTTGAAGGCGAAACAAACAAAACAGTTGAAGATATTTTAGAAATGATTAATACTTTATTTGAATAATTAATTATAAATGAAAGACTATATGAAAAAACTATTAATTATTATTTCAGTTATATTTTATTTTACTCCTTTAATATCTCAGGATGTTAGTGTAGGTATGATTGTTCCATCAAGTGCAAATCAGGGTCAGGAGTTTGAAATATCCATAACTGTAAATAAAGCAGATGTTACGGGATTTGCAAGACTTCAATTAGATTTGCCCTTAGGTTTTACTGTTAAAGCATCACAAACTATGGGTTCCACCTTTTCGTTTAAAGATAATAAGATAAGGTTTTTATGGATGTCGTTGCCTGCTGACAGGACTTTAAACGTATCGTGTTTAGCAACAGCCGACGCAAGCGTATCAGGGGATGTTACCATTGAAGGTTCATTTTCTTATGTTTTGAACAATGAAACACAAAGGTTTTCGATACCTGCACAAGTTGTAAGTTTTGGAGGGGCATCAGTAGCTGTTAACAATAATGCAGCAGAAGAGGAAGCTGCACGATTGGAAAGGGAAAGGCAAGAACGTCTTGAGAAGGAAAGAGTGGAACATGACAGCTTAGCCCGTGAACAAGCTGAACGTGAAGCCCAAGAAGCAGCAGAAAGACTTGCACAACAATATACTGAAACACAAACAACAGATGTTGAAGATAATAATAATGTTGAGCAAGATTTAAAATCAACTACACAGGATTTATCAAGCAATTCTGAAACGATTGATATAGAACCTCCTGAAACAACACCTGAAACAACACCTGAAACAACACCTGAAACAACACCTGAAACAAGACCTGAAACAACTCCTGAAATAACTCCTGAAATAACTCCTAGTACAAGCACCTCATCAAGTTCAACCTCCACATATAGCACAACTAGTCCAACATCATCATCTACATCAAGCAATTATAGTACTGCGAGTACAACATCAACAAGAAAAGGGGCTGTAGAATATAAGGTTCAGGTAGGCGCTTTTAAATCTATGCCTGCACAGGGTTATTTTAAGAAGCTTGAGAACAGTATTACAGAGCATATATTAGTAAAATCAAATGATTCTGATGGATTTATGAGATATTATATAGGTTCTTTCGACAACTTTACATCAGTAGACAATTTTCATAAAAGGGTTATGCAATTAGGTTACTCATCTTTTATTGTAGCAAATAAGGATGGGAGCAGGATAACAATAAAACAGGCCAAAGAAATATCAGGGAATTAATAAATAATAAAATATAATCATGAAAAGAAAAAGTTTAATTACGCTTTATTTAGTTTTAGTTCAAGGATTTATAATGGCTCAGAATGATATTTTGTTCAGTCATTATATGTTTAATGAATTGACATTTAATCCTGCAGTAGCGGGGAGTTCGCCCACATTGGATGCCACAATTTTGGCGAGGCAGCAATGGATAGGGTTTGATGAAGCTCCCTCATCACAGGTACTAAATGCACATATGTTTATGAAAGATGTTGGCGGTTTGGGATTAACAATTATCAATGATAAGCTTGGATTTGAGAATTCATTAAATTTCAAGTTATATTATGCACATCATTTACAGATAAGTAGAGGTACGTTATTGTCATTTGGTGCTGGCTTGGGTTTTATGAATAAGGCAATTGATGGGACTAAACTGATATATGAGGACGAGAATGACCTTAATGCTATATATAATAAGGAATCACGTTTTCGACCTGATTTTAGCTTTGGGGCAGAATTAAATACTTCGAAATTTACTTTGGGTCTTTCTTCGACTCATATTGAGCAATCGCTTACTGGGGCTACTTTGTTTAAGGTTCCAAGGCATTATTATGCATATGCTAAATATAGAATTGAGGCATCGGATAAGATAAATATTGTACCTACATTTTTAGTAAAAAGTAGTTTCTTTATCACACAGCTTGATTTAAGTACTATTTTCTTTTACGATAATAAATTCTGGGCAGGTGCAGCTTATCGTTTAGATGAGGCCTATATTGGAATAATTGGTTTTAATATCACAAAAGATTTGAAGTTCAGTTATTCATACGATTATAGTGCAGGGCCTATGAAATCGTTTAATGACGGCTCACATGAAATTATGATATCATATTCTGTTGGATTAGGTCAAAAGCCGATGATGTCGAAATCTCCCAGATATTTTAATTAGAATTATTTACTAATTTTAATATCTTTAATATTCAATTGTAAAGAGACATTTCCTTTCCAGATATTTTCTTCAATATGATAGCAAATATCAAATGCTTTACCATTTGATACGGGAAAAAGAAATTCAGATTTTTTAAAAGCAATGGCATCGAGATGAGTTAGGGGAGATGATTCTTCAAAAACACTTAGTTTTAAATGATTCAATCCCACGATTCTTGCGTAACCTTCGTCGTAAACATAAGGAGTCAGAAAAACAGGAGAGAGGTTTCCAGGTCCAAAAGGTGCAAATTGTTTTAAGATTCTGAAAAATTTAGGAGTGATATCTTTAAGTTTTATTTCTAGATCGATTTCGATTTCAGGAGTTAACATGTCTTCTGTGAGATTCTCAGAGACATATTTTTCAAATTTTTTTCTAAAATTATCGAAGTTTTCGGGTTTTAATGAGAGTCCAGCTGCAAACTTGTGTCCTCCAAAAGCTATGAGTAGGTCGCTACAGTGTTCGATGGCAGCATAAATATCAAAATCTTTAACAGAGCGGGCTGAGCCAGTAATAATATCATTTGATTTTGTACAAATAATAGTAGGTCTGTAATATGTTTCGGTAAGGCGAGAAGCTA
>CAZVOS010000175.1:0-6328 GCA_964628845.1 uncultured Bacteroidales bacterium
GAAAGTTAAAAAATGAAGCGATATCAGAGAGTATGGCATCGTAATAGCGCCAGATACCTGATATACCGGTAAGTACCGGCTTGGTGTACCAGCTTATAGAAGCACTTACTGATGTGTCGTTCAGGATGTCGTACCAGCTCAGTCCGTTATCTGGAGAAAATTCGATAATGCCATAATCATTCAGTGAATCTGTTTCGGTTTTATACATGCCATTAAACATTTTAAAGCCGTAATAATCGCCAAAGCCGGCGATATACCTTATAATAAACGATGATGTATCATTAATGGGATAGGGTAAGATGGTATCGGTTATAATTGAATGTCCATGTGTGGGGTTAACAAAGCTTTTTTGAGGTATGCCAATCTGCCATACATTATTCGGATTACTTAGCGTGTCCATAGTCAGGTGGCTTAAGCACCATGTATCTGTAAAATTGAGATTGATATAATCGTTACAAGGCAATTGGGCTTTAATGTAAAATGAGGATATAATTAACAGGCAGAATAGTAATTTTTTCATTTTTGGTGTATTTTGGTTGGTGCAAATTAAGAGTTTTTATACATCAAAATTAAATTAAAAATTCAAGCCAATTAATGATAAAATAAAAAAAGAAAAAAATCTGCCTATGAAAAAAATATACTTGTTTTTATTTTTTTAGTGTGTCTAGTATTGTAAAAATCAGTCTGAAAGCAATGAAAGGTATAATAATAAAGAACAATGTTGTTTGAGCCATTTCTCTAAATAAACTGGAAAATGTAAGTAGGATTTGTGAGCAGCTTTTAATGAAAGAAGGATTAAATAGATAGGGCTGTACGCCTTTTACCCATTCAATGGTATAATAGAAAATTGAGCTTATTGCTGAAATACATATAAAACAAAAAAAAAGGATGATATAAATACAGATACTGCTTTTGAAATAACGGGTGTTTGAAATACAGAGAAAAAGACCACTAATAAATAAACTATAAGAAAAGGGTGCAACCATATTTTTAAGGTGTGGTAAAAGCACTGAAAACGAGAGTGTTATCAGTAGAATTATTTCAGACTTAAATTTTAAAATTTGTCTTATATTAATTAAGATTTTCAATGTCAAATATTTATTTTACACATTGTCTGGGCTTATTAATTAATGGAGCAGCTTTAGCTATCCAGGGTGCCAGCACCAAAGATGAGAGAATTTTTGCTTTATCTGGTGTCATCATAATTTTTTGGTTTTAAAAGTTAATAAAATATAAAATTATAAAATCGGTTTGGGTAAAAAAAATAATGTTTTTAACATTTGTGTCTATTTAAGTGATTTTATTTTAATGATTATTAAAAAAAATATTACAAAGAAGATCAGTAATGAGAAGCAGATAGTAAAACCATAGTAGTTTTTATTATCTTTGCTGTTAAGTATTTTAAATGCTATAATCCAAATAATATTAGGGACAAAGTTTCCCATTAAAAAACGTAAAGCTGCATATTTAAACCTTGATACATGCGAAAAAACAAAAATCCGTTGTGCCCAGATATTGATGTGGGAAGGATTTAAAAAATCTGTTTGATTGAAATTATAAGCTTCAAAAAAAACGGCAACAGCACTAAATAAAGAAATAATTATAAACAGCCCTAAATAAAAGCGTTTTGTGTTTTTATAAAAACGGCTGTTAGAAAATACATAAGAAAGTCCTCCAATAAAAGAGCCCAGTATTAATGGTAAATACGTTATACCATATAGTGGATATAATAAAGAAAACAATCCATTTGTCAGCACCCAGATTTCTGTGCAGATTAAAACATAATTAAAGTAATGCCTTATACTAATTGTCTTCATTTTGTGGTTGTTTTTTGTAAATTTTTAATTTATATAAGAAAAATTCTTCGTAAAGATATATACTACATTTTTAGATTTTTTTACAAAAACAGTATAATTAATTTTAAATTAATTCATATATCTCAGATGCAGGCACCAGAAAATCGGGGCTCCACTGTCTAACAGCAAGAATTTGTAACACAGATTTTTTAACGGCTGGGTTCACCCAGCCGATTAAAAACCAAAAGCAAGTTAGGGCTTTACTGCGCTGGCAGTTGAAGTCCTGACTAAGCGTTGGAAAAGTGATGAATGATAAGAATTATATATCAGGTATTAACGTCTATCAATATTTTTTTATTAAAAGCATTGTTTGCTTCATTGGGATATCCTCTTGGGTTGCAAATAATACGTGTTTGTGCGATTTTATAATCGGAATAATTGTGCATATGACCATGAACCCATAAAAGGGGGTTTGTTTCGAGTATAATATTTTCAAGGTTTGAAGCAAAAGCCGATGAAATATGTTTATTTCTAAACTTTTCGGGCACCGAGATATTGCTTGGTGCATGATGTGTTATAACAATATTTGTTGATGTATTGCTGTTTATTAAACTGTCTTTCAACCAGCAAACAGAGTCCTGATGCATTAAAAAAGAGTCAGCAGGGCGAAGATTAGTCCACATATTATCTTTTTTTACCCATATTAATCTATAATCATACATGCTTTGTTGGGCTTTGATGCTTGCCATTTCGGGGTTTCCATATAAATTAAAATCTGTCCACAAGGTACAGCCGTGAAAAGTAACGCCATCAATAGTTACAGCATCATTTTCCAAAATATGTATGTTTGTATTTTGGGCTTTGTTTCGGAGTGTTTCTAATAATAATGGGTAGTAATTATTATAATATTCGTGGTTACCAAGCACATACAAAACGGGTATATCTTTTACTTTTTCTCTTATCCAGCAAAATCCATTTTCACCCACATCAATATCGCCGGCAAGTATGAGCAAATCGGTATCAGAAGTGTCTATATCATATTTTTTAAATTCTATATGTAAATCGCTGGCTATTTGAATCTTCATTGTAATTTTTTATAGTATTAATAGTCAAAATCAATAGTGTTCGATAAAAATTTTAAACTTTATTTTATAATATTTCGGTATTCTGTACCTTAACATTATTGATTTGATGTTTTTTTTACAAATATAACGGGACGCTGTCCCTAAGTAATTTACAAATAATAATAAAAACAAATTATTTTTAATGGAACAGCTCTAAAGGTATAAAATATTTGAAAAAAAAATCAAACCGTAAACTATAGTCCCCCATCCGATAGCTATCAGAGAGGCGAAATATTTATATTTAATTGAATAGTTCATACTTATAAATTTTTCTTAAAAATTTTTATCGGACAAGAGTGAATCAAAATTATAATTTTATATAATTTTTTTAATTATTATTTTAAACATTAATCGTGATTATTTTTTCACAGGGCTTCTTTGGCATTACTTGGTTTTGTGCTAAAATTCCCATTATACTGAAGTATCAGTTCATACTCAAGAATATTATTTGATAAAGTTTGAGGGCTGTCTTTTCCAAATTCTTCCTTTGTTACGAATCCACCTTTTAAAGGACCATCGGGTGTTTGTTTCATAATTTTTTCGGGGTTCCAGCCCTTACCGTAATAAAAGAATGGCTGATATGTGCCATCAGGGACTTCAAAAGTGTACGAACTCCCTGCTTTTATATAGGCATGCCTTACTACTTTATCTCCCTTTTTAATAGTTACCAGAACATCAGAGTTATAAGGGGTTTTAACTTTAATTTGCGAGCAACCCCAGTTGGAACAAGGGCTGTTGGCTCCATACATATTTGAATACGGCGTAGAGCCAGTACTTAATGAATTATTGATGTATTTTTCAGTTGTTTTCAGTTGTAAATCCTTTTCTGTGGCGTTGCCGGTTTTAACATTGTTTTGATTTTGTTTTTCTTGTGCATAAAGATTAATCACAAGTAGATAGCCGATTAAGATGCATGTAATTGTTTTCATAGTTGTTTTTTTAAGGTTTTTTATTCGTACTTTCCTTAATATATTACTATGAATAAGGTGAAATTTACATAAATTAGTTTTTAAATAATTAAAATACATTTCTGTAGCTGAAATACAATCTTTATAACGGCTGGGTTTACCCTGCCGATTGAAAAACTAAAAGCAAGTCAGGTCTTCGGTGTGCAGGCAGTTGAAGTTCTGAGTAGGCGTTGGAAAAATTTTCATTAGTTTAATCCTGTCAGATGCAAGCATCCTGACAGCTTAAACCTTAGTAATATTTGTTTAACCCTGTCACTTTGAATTCATCAAATTGTTGTTTACAAATTGTTGTTTACAAAAAACATTATTTATATTATTTTGTTTTTTATATAAAACATTGAAGTTGGCGGTAAAAACAAAGGGCACGGACAGATTATTGGCTTAAAAGATGCTTATTTAGCACTTGATAATTTGGAGTATGGCTTTGGTAATAAGATTCCATTGTGGTCGTTTGGGATGTTGTATTAAAAATAACATATATATAACACATATATAAAATTTGATATTCTAACTAAGCAGCAGATTTTAGCTTATGTACAAATATTGAAATAACAATCCTGGCTGTTTCTTGCCCTGTGTTCTAAAAATTTAATATAAACAGGTGATTTTTTATTCAGTTCAAAGTTGTTTCTAATAAAAAATTCGGGCTTAGCTTCTATGGCTTGTACTGCTGATGTTGGCACGGTTGACACACCCGTTCTGGCCTCCATAAAGTCAATTTTAATAACTTCGCCTCTTTGGTTTAAGTAGGCAATATTTATATCAAAATTTACATACCCCAAATCATGATTATCGTTATCAAAATCACCCCATTCGGATTTTATGTATAAAAAATATATGGCTTTGTTTTCGTTAAAATCTTTTTCCTGTACACCACATAAACCCTGGCCTGCTAATTTGGGCCTGTCGGCAATATAAATGTGCATATCGTTTATTTTTACCTGTGTCCAATTATTTAAAGCTATCATTTTTTTTTTAGTGTTTTTGTAAAAATATAAAAATTTTAAGTAATTACCTCTATAAACAATATAATTATTTTTACCATGACAAAATTATTTATGAAGAAAACCCTCGCCATCGACTTCGGCACCTACAATTCCATGGCTGTTTACGCCACTAAGGACGGAGATATTTCCATCATTCAGCATGAGGATAAAGCTGCTTATACCGAAAAGGAAGCTCTTAAAACCATGCCTTCGTTTGTTTATGTGAATGAGGATGGGAAAGTTGAATTTGTGGGCAACAAAGCCAAGGAACTGGCTCCGGAAAAGCCCGGAAATGTAGTATGGGGCTTAAAAAGGTTGCTCGGTAAAACCTATAATACTTTAGTTAGTGATGGTTTTATCGAAAAACTGGATTTTTCGGTAGAACCTGAACCGGAAAACGGAAAATGTATTTTGTGTTTTAACGCTAAGCATTATTTCAGACCAGTGGAGTTAATTTCGCATATTTTTAATCAAATACAAATCAAGATGGAAATGACCCAAAACAAAGAATTGAAAACAACTATACAAGACATCTATTCAGGCGAGAAGTTTACTTATGAGGGCTTTAAAAACAACTCGTCTAACGAGATTGATGTCATTTATCCTATTAAAATAAATACGGGCGAATATAAAAACGAAAAGCATTTTATAAAAGAGCCACCTTCTCAAAATGTAAAGGTGGAATTTTTTTTATTTACTCAAGGTTTGACCAGTTTAATTGAGAAAAATGTTCTCAAATATAACATTCCGAAAACAATTAGTGATTATACAAAAATTCTGAGAGATACAGCCAAGGACGACATCGATAAAATGAATGCCGTATATTGTCTGATTCATAATGCCTCATTTTATGGCTTATTAAAGGAAGCCGAGAAAGCAGAAGCCGAATCATTGGCACTTAAACTTGAACAACAGCTCTTTAAGTACAAATCTTTAAAATAGATTTTATGAAAAACCTTCATATTATAGAGCTTTTATGGTCCGAAGCCCTCTACATGCAAAGTATAGGGAAATATGCTGAGGCAGAAAAAAAATTAACGATGCTTATAGAAGAAAAACCTGAGAATTTTGAATTCTACTCTGAACGTAGTTTGAGTTATAGATTAATGAATAATTTTATTAAAGCAATAAATGATATAAACATGGCGATAGCTCTAAATTCAGGATACGCTAAGCTTTACTGGATGAAATCTGCTTTATTAACACATTATATCTCGTCAAAAAACACACTTCCCGACAATTTGGTGAAAAAATTAATGCAGTTTGCTTTTAAAAATTTGAAACACAGCCAAAGTCTAAATCCCATTTCAGAAACAACATGGGTTGACATCATCGAACAATCGGTAATTAACAACAGATATTTTGAAGCTTTGGGCTATTATGGCGAATCAAAACCTTATGTAACATCTGGAGCATGGCAACTGGTGAGAGATTATCTCGGTGCCTTGGCGCAT
>CAZVOS010000176.1:0-6313 GCA_964628845.1 uncultured Bacteroidales bacterium
TCCTGTGCTTCAAAGAAGGATACCATGAGGTAATCATTCAATCTGATATCCTTAATGAGGGCAAAACGAGCCACGAGTTCGTTACCATGGCGGACTACAAATTTGATGATGTGTGAATGATTTTTGAATGCTGTAGGCGAATTAAGAAGCAGGTGCTCAATACTTTGTTCTGTGCCACGATAACAGCTATTGTTTTTATAAACATCATTACTTACTTTTTGGAAATAAAAATAATCTGCTTTATTATCAATTATTTCGGGTATCATATAAAATATTCATCTGGTTTAGGGAATCCTAAAAACAAAGAATGAGAAGAGGCGGAATAAGAGCCGGCATTACCAAAAACAACCACATCTTCTATATGCATTTCGGGTAAAACAAAGTCTTTTCTGAATATATCTCTTGAATAGGTTGAGCATCCATATAAGATTGTATTAAACTCTGGTACTTCACTAATCTGTACTTTGTTTCTGACAACTGCCACTGGGTGTAAAGCAGTTTCGGGGTACATAAGCGGACGTGAAAATTGAACAGTAGAAGCATTAAGACCGACCAAGTTAATAATATTTCTTTGTTTCACATCTGTTACGCAGCACACAAAATAACCTGCAGCACCGCCAATAATTCTTCCGGGTTCCAGAATTAATTTAATACTTCTGCCGTATTTTTCAGAAGTGGCATGCATCAACTGTGTAAGTTTGTTGTTATACACACTCATATTGAAGTGTTTCTCTCCATTTTCTTTAATGCCAAAGCCCCCTCCAAAATTGAGGTATTCAATATTGGGGAAAATATCAAGTAATTTGATAAGCTCCTTGTAACAATTAATAAAATAATCTATTTCAGTGATATCTGTTCCCACATAGATGTGTAATCCTTTAATAAAAGCCCTGTCCTCTATTTCGAGTATTTCATCAATAGAGAAGCCCAGGCGGCTCTCTTTACCTATGAATGTTCCGGCGTGATTAGCATAGGGTTTAACTGCATCACCTATATTACAGCGTATGCCAACTGGTTTATCGGGAAAAATGGATTTCCATAAATGAAGCTGAGCAGGTGAATCAAGATTGAGTTGGATGTTACAGCTATTAATTTCCCTCATAATACTTTCGGACAGAGCAGATGCTGTATAAATAATTTCTTCATTTCTAAATCCTGTTTTCAGCACCTCTTTCAGGTGTAGTAAAGAATTAACGAATACTTTAACGCCATGATTTTTGACGATTTTCAGAAATTCGGAGTTTATATTAGCCATGGTTGCAAAATGAATGGCTTTGTTTTCGTATTCTATCTTTCTAAATATGCGGCATTGTTCTTTTATCAGTTCTGAATCATATACATAATAAGGCTCAAAATCTTTAATATTTTTCAAATTTATAAACTGAAGTATCTTTGAGTTTAATATCATTACCTATTAATTAAATAATATAGAACAAATATAGTTTATAAAAATTGTATAGCGTTTTAAAAATTACTTTAACAAATCATTTATAACAACGCTTGAGCAAAAGCCCCCAAAAATAGCGGGGATATAAGAGATGGTACCTACGGTTGTTTTTTTATTGTTTTCGTTTTCAATATTAATAATCACATCATCATTCACAAGTTCGGTTGAAAAAACGACTTTAAAGCCCCCATTAATGCCTAGTTTTCTAAGTTTTTTTCTGATGTAAAAAGCAAGACGGCAATTTTTTGATTTAGAGATGTCGGCGATGCAAATTTTTTCTGGGTCGAGACGTCCACCAGCACCAAGCGAGCTTACAATTTTAAAGTTATGAGTTACAGCAAAATGTAATAGAAAAACCTTTGGAGATAAGGTATCAATGGCATCAATAATATAATCTGGTTTTACTTTTGTAATTATCTCAGGTGTAAGTTCATCTTTCAAGAAAACATTAAAAACATTCAGTTTCAGTTCTGGATTAATATCCAATAAGCGTGAGGCCATCACATCTGTTTTGGGTTTGCCATAAGTACTGGATAATGCCACTGATTGTCTGTTTCGGTTTGAGACATTTACTACATCATGGTCAATAATAGTTATCGTACCTACGCCTGCCCTGCAAATAAACTCTGCTGCCCAAGAACCCACACCACCCAATCCTGCAATAAGGACATGAGCGTTTTTAAGTTTTCTAGAATTCTCTTCTCCAATAAGTAATTGGGTACGGCTCAACCAATGCTCCTGCATATTGTATATTTTTTACAAAAATAGTAATTTCTGAAAATTTCTATATATCTGTAATTTCAATTTATCAAGAGGTATTTTGAGCAATTGGCTTGCCTTTTCGTAAATACTTAAAATTGAAGCTCCTGAGTCGTCGGTTTCGAAAAGAATACAAGAGGGTGGAATTTTGTTAAATAAAATCTGAAACTCAGTTTTTTTATTATGCAATGATTTACCAAAAGACAGGTAAAAATTATGTTTTACAAGTTCAATAGCTGTTTTTTCGTTGGCATTAAACCCGTGAATTATCCATGGAGGTGCAACAGCAAATAACTTTCGGTTAGAAATGATGTCATAATAACTTCTTACAGCATGAATAATCATTGGTTTGGAAGTATTTTGAGCTATGTGAGCTTGTGCAATAAATATATCCTTTTGAAGCTTGTAATCAATATCCACAGCTCTGTCTAAACCGGCTTCTCCTATAGCAAAAACTTGTTTTAAGAGGGATGTTTTTTTTATATATTGTAAATGTTCTGAATTGTCATTTTTAATGTTCCAAGGGTGCAATCCGATAGAAACATACTGAAAATTTTCGTTTATAAGCTGAGTTTCATTAAAAATATTGATGATTTTAATAACATTTTCTTCATAATCTGGGTTATGTGTATGAATATCAATAAACATTAATGTGCGTAATCAAATGAATAATCTAAGCTTTACTTCCCAATAAAGTCAATACTTCTCTTGATAAACTGAGATAGTTTTTCACCTTTTAAAAGGTTTTGAGATAACAAAGCGAGGTCGAAAACTTGTTCTGTTAATTTAGTTTTTTTTTCTTCATCAGTATTTTCGACAATTTCAGTAATGATAGGGTGGTTGGTATTCACCACAAGGTTGTATGTTTCGGGCATATTACCCATAAAACTCATACCCCCTCCGCCAATGGTAGACATATCCCTCATACGTCTCATAAATTCGGGTTGTGTAATCATCATTGGAGCGTCGCTTTCGCTAAGATTTTCAAAAACCACGTGATATTTTTCTTTTTCTGCAAATTTTTCTATTACAGGTTTAATTTTATCTTTTTGTTCGTCAGTAAGCTTAGAAGGTAGCAATTCTTCTTTTTCAATCAGTTTATCAAGCACATCGGCATCAACTCTTACGAATCTTGTTTCCTTGAGTTTCATTTCAATAGAGTTGATAAAATGAGCATCGAGGACACCGTCGAAAATGAGGACATCATAACCCCTATCTTTAGCTGCTTTGATATAGGTATGTTGTTCGACTGTATTCGTTGCATAAAGGTGGACCACATTTTTATTCTTATCCGTTTGAATTTTTTCAATATTTTTTCTGTAATCTTCAATAGTGAAATATTGACCTTCTGTATTTTTAAAAAGACAATACTTTTCAGCTTTTTCGTAGAATTTCTCATCGGATAACATGCCATACTGAATAAATACTTTAATATCGTCCCATTTCTTTTCGAAATCTTCTCTGTTTTCCTTAAATATTTCTTCGAGTTTGTCAGATACTTTTTTAGTGATATGGCTGGAGATTTTCTTTACCTGGGCATCGTTCTGAAGGAAACTTCGCGACACGTTGAGAGGGATATCAGGAGAATCGAGTACCCCATGCAGGAGCATTAAAAAGTCGGGCACCACCCCTTCTACACTATCTGTTACATACACCTGATTGCAATAAAGCTGGATTTTATTTTTCTGAATTTCAATGTTGTTTTTAATTTTAGGAAAATATAATATTCCTGTAAGATTAAAAGGATAATCCACATTAAGCTGAATCTGAAACAAGGGTTCATCGAAAGTGTATGGATAAAGTTCTCTGTAAAACTTCAAATAATCTTCATTTTTAAGGTCCGAAGGTTTCTGCTTCCATGCAGGATTGGGGTTGTTAATGATTCTAATTTTTTCTATTGTTTCATATTTATCATGTCCATCTTTATCCTTTTCGCCTTCTAGTTTTTGTGAGATTTTTTCAGTTCCAAAAATAATTTCTACAGGGAGGAATTTGCAATACTTTTTAAGGAGCCCCAGTATTTTATCTTCTTCGAGATAAGCTTCAGCATCTTTAGAGATATGTAGTATAATATCGGTACCTCTTTGGGCTCTTTTAGCTTTATTTATAGTATATTCAGGAGTGCCATCACAATACCATAGCACTGCATTTTTTTCGTCATCTTCGTTGTATGAGCGGGTGATAATTTCCACTTTATCAGCTACCATAAAAGATGAATAGAATCCGAGACCGAAATGACCAATAATCTGGCTGGCATCTTCCACTTTATCGAATTTTTTAATAAATTCCTCTGCTCCTGAAAAAGCAATTTGATTGATGTATTTATCTACTTCTTCGGCAGTCATCCCAATACCTTTATCACTTACAATTATTTTTTTCTTTTTCTTATCTAGCTTCACTTCAATTTGAAGATCTCCCAATTCGCCTTTAAATTCTCCTACAGATGATAAGACTTTAAGTTTTTGTGTGGCATCAACTGCATTAGAAATGAGTTCTCTTAGAAATATTTCCTGGTCGGAATAAAGGAATTTTTTTATTATTGGAAATATGTTTTCGGCTTGAACATTAATATTACCTTTTTGCATAAGAATATTTTTTAATTAATTATAATTTTTTTCGCAGCACAAAGTCAAAGTATATGCCAGTACATAAACAATGACAAATTGACAGGAGTTGACTGATATAATTTGAATCATTAGTGTCCGAAAAAAATTTATTTTATGAAAAAACAAACCTCTTATTATGAACTCCATCATAAATTTCTTTTTGCATGCTGCTTTTCATCAATTATAAAAATTTTTATCGGACAACAGTGAATTTGAATACAAATTATTCAGAAAGTATTTAAATTAAAAAAAAGCGGCTATTACAATTACGTAATAACCGCCCCAATGAAAATATGATAAACTGCAATTCTAAAATAAGACGCTTTGTTAAATAAAAAAGTTACAAAAAAACTTTTTATTTTATAAATGATTTGTATTTTTGATAAAACAGAAATAAAACAAAATGCACAAAGTATATTTTTTAATAGGCAGTAATGAAGGCGCATGTTTAGCAAACCTCACAAAAGCCATAGAAGAGATTTCAAAAAGCATTGGGATGCTACTTAAAGTGTCATCTGTATATAAAACAGAGCCATGGGGTTTTGAAACCGAGAATTTTTTTTTAAATCAAGTGATATGTGTTGAAACAGAAATGGAAGCAGATGTTGTTTTAAGAACAGCACTTAATATTGAAAAAAGCTTAGGAAGAAAAAGGACTTCGGATAATTATGAACCCCGTACTATAGACATTGACATTCTTTTTTATGATAAGGCCATCATTGAAGAATCTCATCTTAAAGTACCCCACCCCCTTATTTCTTACCGAAAATTTACATTGATACCATTAAATGAAATTGCATCAGATTTTAGGCATCCCATAACTAATCTGACAGTTAATGAATTACTGACAGCATGTAAAGACCCAACAGAAGTCATCAAATATGATTAAAATAATTGGCTATGCAAGTAAAATATAATTATCTGGTTATTGAAGGTAATATTGGTTCAGGAAAAACGAGTCTGGCTACACGTATATCGGAGCAATATAATGCCAAACTAATTCTTGAACAATTTGCCGACAATCCATTTCTGCCAAAATTTTACAAAGACCCCGATAAATATGCTTTTCCTCTTGAATTATCTTTTTTAGCTGAAAGATACCGCCAGCTTAAAGAAGACCTTTCTAAACAGGATTTGTTTAAAGATTTTACTATTGCTGATTATAACTTTAATAAAACGCTCATATTTGCTAAGACTACTCTTCAAACGGATGAATTTAATCTCTTTTCAAAATTATTTACAATAATAAATGACTCACTTCCAAAGCCAGATTTATTTGTTTATCTCTATCTTGATGTAGACAAGCTTATAAGTAACATCCATAAAAGAGGACGCAATTATGAAAAGAATATTCAAAAAGAGTATCTCCAAAACATTCAAAATGGGTATTTAGATTTTATTAAAAACAACCAGCATATTTTGAAAATATTAATAATTGATACTAATAATATAGATTTTGTTGATTCTTATAATGATTACCAAAAAATAATAAAAACAATTT
>CAZVOS010000177.1:0-6301 GCA_964628845.1 uncultured Bacteroidales bacterium
AAACTATTCATACAAACTGCATTTTAATAATGTTGCTTTGTAAATAGAAAATAATTTTATTAATATGACTAATTTTATGATATATTAAAATGCTGTTTGTGTCATTTCCTTTTTCTTTTTTAAAGAATTATACGCGTTTTTTATTGTGTTTAAATTTTTTATTGTATGTTCTTTCTATTAATGCACAAAATCAGGTGGGCTATGCTCTGCGTATAAATGAAGAAATTAAGATAGATGGTTTATTAAATGAAAGCTCATGGGAAAATGCAGAAAAACTGACAAATTTCAAGCAATACGACCCCCATCATAAATCAGATGTTACATTTCAAACTGAAGTAAGAATTCTTTATGATGATGATGCCTTATATGTTGGAGCTCATATGTTTGATAAGCATACGGACAGTCTCTTATTGCAGTTAGGCAACAGAGATGCCAGTTTAAATGCAGATGCATTTGGTATTAAGTTGGATACCTATAATAAACAAAACGACGCTTTTGTTTTTGAGCTTTCTGCATCGGGTGTTCAGACAGATTACAGAGATAATGATACAGAATTTAATGCTGTTTGGGAAAGTGCTGTCAAAATAAGTGAAGGATTTTGGGTAGCTGAGTTACGCATACCGTATGCAGCCATACGTTTCCCTAGTACTGCTCAACAAATATGGCGGATACAATTATACAGGAATCTTAGGCGTATCAGAGAATTATCACAATGGGCATTAGAAGATAAACATACAACAAATAAAAAGGCACAATGGGGAGAACTTAATGGTATTTATAACATTAAAGCCCCATTAAGGTTGTCATTTACTCCATATATCACAATTCATGGAGAACACTATCCTTACAATATTGAAAATACAAGTAATTATTCCAGACAGCTTGCAGGAGGTGTCGACTTAAAGATGGGTATAGGCGAAGGTCATACATTGGATGTTACATTGTTGCCAGATTTTAGTCAGGTGCAATCTGATAATCAAATCAAAAACCTCACTGCATTTGAAACAGTTTATGATGAAAACCGCCCCTTTTTCCAGGAATCTGTTGATTTGTTTAATAAAGGAGGTCTGTTCTATTCGAGAAGAATTGGTCGCATACCCTTAAATTATTATAACATCAATAAGGAGCTTGATAGCAGTGAGTATATTATTCTCAATCCCTATCAGGCCAAATTAATTAATGCAAGCAAATTCTCTGGTAGAGATAAAAAGGGATTGGCTTTTGGCTTTTTTAATGCCATTACAGATAATACCTATGCTCATATTGGTGATTCAATAAATGGAGAACGCCTTATTCTCACCGACCCTATGACAAACTATAATATTTTAATCCTTGATAAAGCTTTTAAAAATAGTTCTTCAATATATGCTATTAATACTCATGTTTATAGAAATAATAATTTTAATTGTGCCAATGTTTCTGGAGCAGGTGTTAATCTTCTAAACAATAAAAATACCTACAATTTAAATATTTCTGGAGCACAAAGCTATATTTACAATCCAAAACTAAAATCTGCCAATAAGGGTTATACGTATTATGTGAATATAGGAAAAGTAAAAGGAAATTTCTTATTTAATGCATGGCATAACCTTGTTGATGATAACTTTGATAAAAATGATATGGGGGTGCTTTTGGTAAATAATATTATTTATAATGGTATAAACTTAAATTATAATATTTATAATCCATTTTCCCGTTTTTTATATTTTAAGACCAGAATAAGTTTTAAAAAAGATATTCATTATACTACATTAAAAACAACAAATAATTATTTAGAATTATTTGCAACAACCACCTTCAGAAATTACCTGAGCGTGTGGAGTGCGTTTTATAGCGACATCAATGCAGCATATGATTACTATGAACCTCGTATGACTGGCAGGTTTTATAAAACGCCTGTCTTTAATGGCTGTTATCTTAACTTTTCGTCCGATTACAGAAAAACACTTGCATTAGATGGGGGACTGGATATCAGTAAAAGCAATGCACATGCTTCTTCAAATATATATTTATATTTAATACCCATCTTAAGGATGAGTAATCATTTTTCATTCAATCATAAATCAGCCATTTCTTTGAAAAATAATAACCTTGGTTATGCTGGCAGCGATAATTCTAATGTGTATTTCGGACAACGTGATTTACAAACAATTGAAAATTCCTTCTCATCACTCTATGTGTTTAAAAATGATTTGTCGCTTAGCTTAAGAGCCCGTCATTATTGGGCTATAGGTAAGTATAATAAATACTATCTTCTTAATATTAACGGTGAACTTGAGTCAACTGAAAACTATAATCAATTATTGGATTTTAATTTTAATTCGTTTAATATTGACCTGGTTTTTAGTTGGCAGTTTGCTCCTGGTAGCAATCTAAGTATTATTTGGAAAAATATTCTGATGAATGAAAATTCACATCTCATCTATAATTACATGAATAATCTTTCACATACATTTGATAATCCTCAATTAAATACACTTACATTAAAATTCTTGTATTATATTGATTATGTAACTGTTAAAAAAAAATTAAGAAAAAATAGTCCGCTAAGCTAATATTATTTCATTGTCATCCCTTCAGTAATTTTTATTCCTTCTGGAATATCAAAAATATCAGGTGCAATTGCAGCTTCAAGGTCAATATTCTTGGCTGTCATTTTCATGCCGATGCCTGCTATTGAGATGTCTGTTTTTAAAGGTATTCCCATCCATACAAGATAGGTACCTTTCATTTTAGTTGTGGTATGATTAATAGAATATTTATCACAATTTTTGCCTAAAAACATTTCGTTGCCTTCTTTTTTCATGTTAAATTCTTTCATCACATCTTCCGATAAAGCTGTAAAATCAATATCATCAGGTTTATTCTCGCTTTTATAGGGTGTTTTTTGACCATTTTTCTGAATCATATCAATATTATATAAAAACCCATCTTTAATTATATTTATATTGTGTGTTTTCATACCCATAAAATCTCCTTTCATATCAACCCTGTTCAACTCTCCCCAATTTTCAATATACATCACCATATTTTGTTTCATATTCATCATCTCTGTATCAAATTCAATGATGGCCGATTTTACAAGAAATTTACCTTTTGAATCAGCAGGCCTGTTTGGTTTAATATCATCACCAGTGTTTTGTTCGGTGTTCTCAGTGTTTTCTGTTTCCTGATTCTCAGTAGCTGTTTTTTCATTGTTATTACATGAAAATACAATAAACGAAAAGGCGATAAAATAAAATAAAAGTTTTTTCATAAGTTTTAAATTTTGCTGTTAGTATATTTGAGTACAAACATAATTTATTTTTTGATATAAGTAAATCTTTAAATTTAAAAAAGTTTTTTTTATAAAAAAATAAACTTAAATTTGCTTTTACATAATCAAAAATTATAATATCATGAAAAAATTTCTAATTATCATTTTCTGTATTTTAACAAGCAAACTTATGTTTGGACAACTTATCCAAAACGCTGACTTTGAAAACTGGCAAATAAATAATTATTTTGAATATCCTGAGGAATGGATGATAATGAATGAGGATGAAAATACAAATTTATTGATTGAAAAAATTTCAGGAGATGCTCAATTGGATAATCATTCGATAAAATTAAATACTATTGATGATAATAGTGAAATCTTATTTGGATTATTAGTGTATGGCGATCCTGGTGATGGAGGAAATTTTAAGGGTTTCCCTTTTGATAAAACAGGAAATATGTTCCATTTTTGGTACAAAGCCAATATACAGGGTGGAGATATGGGTATGATGATGCTCATTTTATGGAACAATGGCGTCAGAATTGATTCTGTTGTCTATCCCATAATGTTCAGTCAGTCCAACTGGACTCATGCTCAATTTCCTGTTAATAATTCTCTGGTACAACCTGACTCAATGTTTTTAGCTGTTTTAAGCAGTGTACCTGATTTTTTTGGAGGTAGTCCAGTGGCTGGTACCTGGATACAATTAGATAATATGTATTTTACAAATGGTATAGATCCCACACCATTAACTGTTCCTAATTATAGTTTCGAAAACTGGGGAACGGCTTCAGCAGAAGACCCCGTAGATTGGATTACATCTAATAGTGAATATGAAATAGCCATGAATGATACTGCCAATGTAACAAAATATGCAGATGCTTATTCAGGTAATTATGCCGCTTTACTTACTAATGTAGCCATGAGCGGAAAAGTTTTTAAAGCCGAAATGAATTTTAATGAGAGCTTTAATTCTCAACCAGAAAAGTTCTATATTGCCTATAAATACTTACCAACAGGTTTAGATACTGCTCATATCGGAGTTAATTTTTTTAACAACGGTAATCATGTTGGAGGGGCTTGGTACGAAGTATTTAACTCTCAGTCAACTTATACTGTTGCGGAGCTTAATCTCTTATATATGGATATCCCAGATGAAATTGAAATATTTATAACGGCTGGAGAAAATCAAAATTCATTATTTTTAATTGATGATATCAGATTTAGTTGCTCTAATCCATTAAATCTTTTTGGGGAGTTCTCCTCTCCTACATCAATTCAAACAAATTGGAATGCAGGAGGTGCTGAAACCCAGTGGCAGCTCGAATGGGGTCTCTCTGGTTTTAACCAAGGAAATGGTAATTTGGAATTAATTAATACAAATCCCGAATTTATCATTAATGGCATTAGTGATGTTAACAATTATGATTTATATCTGAGAAGCATTTGCGGTATTGGTGATACGGGTATTTGGATTGGCCCCTTTACTGTATGTAATGCGGTTTATGTTCCTATTAATGTGGGTTTTGAAGGACTTAACAATGGCGATGTGCCTTCATGTTGGAATAAAATACAAACAGGCAATACTTATATTGCAGCCGATGATATGTTCGGAATGGCAAACACAGGCCAGAAATATCTTAAAATGAATTATAGTGAACCCAATTTTGCTTTTTTTATTTCACCTCAGATTGAGGATCCCTTAAATAATCTTTTCGTATCTTTTTATGCCCGAAAAAATAATTGGGTGAATCAAGCGCAGATAATATTAGGTACCATGTCTAATCCTTCAGATCCAGCTTCATTCGCTGCAGTACAAACATTCGACCTTACCAATAATTATAACAGTTTTGAATATTATCTTAACAATTACATAGGTGCCAATAAATATCTTGCTTTCAAGGTCGCTACAAATGATTTTGGAGCCGAAATATTTATAGATGATATATTAATTGATAATATACCCTCTTGTATTTCTCCGCAAAATCTAATCGTAAATACAATAACTACCAATTCTGCACATATACAATGGGACGCTGGAGGACAAAATTTATGGAATATCAGATATGGTTTAATGAATTTTGACCCCAATACTTCGGGTACTTGGATTGATGGTCTAAACACCTCTCAATATGATGTGTCATCTTTATTGAATGGTACTACCTATGATGTATATGTACAGGCCGACTGTGGAATAAATGGTACAAGCAACTGGACAAAATATACATTTACAACCCTATGTGTCCCTTTTAATGTGCCATTTTACGAAAGTTTCGAGGGGAGTTACATCGATGATCTGCCTAACTGCTGGTATAATGATGTTCAGGGATGGGGAATGGTTAATGTATTACCATGGAGTGGATATAACAGCACTTCAGCAGTTAATATGAGAATAAACAATAACATGGATAGTGTATATCTTATCACACCTCAGTTTGTTCAGAGCTTAAATCAGTTGTATATTTCATTCTATACTTACGAACATACACAAAATAATGCAATCGTAACCTTAGGAACAATGAGTAACCCGCTTGATATAAATACCTTTGTCTCACTTCAGAACTTTGCAATTAATGACTCTTATCAAATGTTTACCTATTATTTTGATAATTATACGGGCTCAGACAATTATATCGCATTCCAATTGAAAACTACATCTAATCAATATACTGAGATATTTGTAGATGATATTAATGTTAAGGTCATTCCAACATGCCATATTCCACAAAATATTATTGCAGGAAACATAACAGTTAATTCTGCTGATATTTCGTGGCAACAGGGTGGAAATGAAATTTTATGGAACTTGATATATGTAGCCAGTGGCCAAAACCCATTTGATGTCGGACAAAAAATAAGTGGTATTAATACAATGCAATACGCATTGCAAAGTTTAAATTCAAATTACTTGTACGACGTCTATTTACAATCTGACTGTGGGGGAGGGGATACATCTGAATGGTCGGCACCTTTAACTTTTTCAACTCTTTGTGACCCCTTTAATGCCCCTTATCCCGAGAATTTCGATTTTGTAAATATATC
>CAZVOS010000178.1:0-6290 GCA_964628845.1 uncultured Bacteroidales bacterium
ATTGTGATTTTTTTATAAAATTAAACTGATTATCAGCAACTTTAATTTCTTTAACATCTCCTTAACATCAATTAACAAGCTGTTAACAAAAAGCAAAAATATTCATTTTAACTTTGTATCATTATTAATCTTTAAAAAAAATAAAAATGAAAAACCTATTTGTAATGAGTTTAATTGCTCTTTTTGTTGTGTTTGGGAACTCACAGGTACAGACTGTATCTGCCAAAACAAACGAATATTCTTTAGATATATATGACAACGTACCTACAGGCGATAACGATAAAAAATGTTGCGACAATCCAAAAAACTGCAATAAATCTTGTTGTAAATCGGGTACAAAGTGCGACAAATCAAAATGTGACCCTTCAAAATGCCATCAGAAAGATAAAAATACCAATTGTCATAGTTCATCTAAAGCGGGTTCGTGTTGTCAAAAAGCAAATACAGATATTAAAAAGTGTTGTAATTCAGACAAACAGAAAGAAGTAGTTCCGATGAAATAATTAGAATGTAATGTCCAATTTAATTATTTCTTTATTTCTTTCTAATTGAATTCTTGCTTTAGAGCCGGCCCTGTATAATTTCAGGGCATTCATATACGAATAAATATCGCGGATATCATTATCATCTATTTTGATAATGATATCTCCTTTTAATACGCCCCCCTTTGCGGCAGGTTTATCATCTGTAACATCTGACACTCTTAGTCCGACACCATCATAGGCATGGTCGGGGATGATGCCCAGTGTTACAGTTGAATTCCTCTTAGATACTGAAGCTTCGGTGGGTGCTTTATAGTAAGGTAATTTATCGTATGATTTTGAATTATCTATTAGATTAATAATGTATAGAACGGTATTGTAAATGCCATCAAAATTTAATTTTCCGATGACATCGGCTGGTTTATGATAATCGTCGTGCAGTCCGCTGAAGAAGAAAATAACTGGGATGTCGTTCACATAAAATGAAGCATGGTCGGAGCCACCTGTGGCGTTTTCGCTTATTTTAACGTTGATGTAATCACTTTTGGTTTTATCAATAATATCTTTCCATAAAGGAGAAGTGGCTGTACCAATTAATGTGAGTATTTTTTCAGCCGTATCAATACGCCCTATCATATCAAGGTTGAGCATATAATTTATTTTATCGAGGGGGTATGCCTGGCTTTTGACAAAATAATTGGAGCCCAGTAAGCCCTTTTCTTCAGCACTAAAAGCAATAAAGATAACATTAAACTCTTTAAAGTTATTGCATTTAAGGTGTTTAGCCACTTCGAGCATGGCCGACACACCACTGGCGTTATCATCGGCACCGGGATGTATGGCAGGGCCACCTTTATATCTTGAAATGGGACTGCCATATCCGAGATGGTCGAAATGAGCACCAATAACAATAGTTTTTGGGGCTTTATTGTCGAGATAAGCAATCACATTATAAGCAGTTTTGGTGTTTTTTTCTATTTCTACGGCAATTTCAGCCACAGAATTATTAGAATCCATAACAGTCTTGTAAGCACGCTGGTCGACATAAATGACTGGTATCGAAAATGCTTGTTCAAACCTGTACATATCGAGCGAAGGTTTAATTATATCATTGTCTGATTTAATTAATATAACAGCCACAGCTCCTTTCTCGACAGCTAGTTTTACTTTCCCTTCAATACTGCCCATGAAATCATTTATTTTTTCGTTTTTTAATAAGGGGGGAATACCCATTTCTATAGCGAATATTTTTCCTTTAAGTTCTTTATCTGTGGCGTCATTCAAAAAAAACTCATAATCATCGTATTGCTTGTTTAAAGATACATACCCCCAGCCCACTCTTATAATCTCACCACTCAGTTTTCCATTGCCAGATGCATTAATAGGGAAATAATCTTCGAGAAGTTTATAGGATTTATTGTTTATTAACAAATAATTATCCTCTCCAAGCTTAATCCCATCGGTGATATTGAATTGCTGCAAGTAAGCCCCATCGGCGAAAATACTTGTGAGTTCCATATCTGTGAACAAGTTTTTAATAAAGAGTGCGGCTTTAAGCTCTTCTTCTGTTCCTGCTTCCCTGCCTTTCAGAGAATCGTGCGACAATACTTCGATGATATGGTACAGACGTGCTTTTGCCGAATCTTTTTCGAGATGACAGGCAGGTGTTTGTGCTCCCAGTATGAACGGAAAATATAAAACGGCAAACAGAAAAATAATGTGCTTTCTCATAAAGGAAATTTTAATGATGGTATTTTTGTATTAAATGAAATTCTATTTTTTATGAATTAATAGTTTCTTTGTATAAACGGAACCTGAGGTATTGAAAGTAATCAGCACCAATTGTTGTTTGTTACATAATGGGTATATTCTTGTTTCAGATATATTGTTAATTCTTTTAAAAGCCATTTCTCTCCCAAGCATATCAAATAACTTAACATCCTCCAAATTTTTATTGTTTTCAATAATTATGCAATGGGTATCATCATTGAAATAGATAGCAATATCATTTATTGTATTTTCATTAATGGCTGTGGGGTCTTTTATTTTGATACTGACACAAAAGGTATTGTTGTTGGTTACAGAATCTGCTGCAAAAGAAGTTCCGTTAATAGTTGTACATAGGTCTGCCATTTCTGATGAATCTGTAAAACTTAAAATATTGGCAAGAGTTATATTAAGCGACTGGTTTATATGTAGTGTATCTGTCAGAAATAGAAAGGAATCAATTAATACATTAAGACCATATGTAATATTAAAATATAAACTGTCGTCAGGAAAAACGGGGAAAGTTCCCATGTTTTCTATTGTAAAAACGAGGTTATAAGGAGTGTTTATCAATAAAGTTTCGTTGTTAAGCGGATGGGTGATGGCAGTAATTTCAAGGTCGTTGTATAAGGGTTGATTAAGTTGCTGTGTAACAGAAACTGCTGAGACATAACCGCAGCCATTACCACCTTTAAACTGAGCTGAAGCTTTATCAGTATATACTATTACTGTAATAAGAATGAAGCTGAATATTATATTTTTCATAATTGTGATGTTTTATCTTATTGACCTCTTACGGCACGGAAACCGAACATTTCGTTGCGTAAGGATGTTTCGTAATTGGCATTGTCGCGGGCAGATATTTTGGCATTAATAGAAGTGCCTTTCCAATGGTTGCCTCTTAATCCTGAGCCAATAGCATTGGCTGGTGGCCAGTTAAGGACATCGGCAATACCTTGAATACTTAAGCTGCCATCGCCGTTAATACCTGTGAAACTACGTCCTACAGCAGAGCCAAGAGATACTGTTCGTTCCCATAAATTACCTGACATTTCCATGATGCCATACACAGTAGCACCTGCTGCCTCTCTTGTTGATGAGCCCGTGGCAAAGCCACCAACCCTCATAGGTCCTTGAACACCTGTGGCATTATTAAAAACGCAGTTGGCTCCTGTGTTTGCTGTTTCGTTGGGCATACCACTGTTGTTGATGGTAGTAGCACCTGTTATGTTGGTAGTACCCCAGGCATATTCACCTGCCACTGCTGAAGCATCACCTCTACAAGCTTTTTCATATTCAGTTTCTGTCATTGGTCTTAACCCTGCCCATGCAGCATAAGCAGCTCCATCGGCCCAGCTTAAATAATTGCAGGCGATATGTTGCCCATCATCATTTTCATTTTTTATTCCATTGTTATTTAAATCACAATAAAACTCTATGGGTTCATCAATTACTAAAATATTGTTGCATCTGATGCCGTTGCGGTATAATGGACTGCTTGACGCACTCATGACGTATATGTTCTGAACAGATGTCACAGAAGCATCTAGAACTGTTGCTGTGCGTACATTCTGCTGGGTTCTGTTGAGTGAATTTAAAAAATCGACATATTGCTTTTGTGTGATACTGTATTTCATACAATAGAAACCATTGTAGCCGGTTGGATATAAGCTGTTGAGAGTTCCTGTAGGGGAATCCCAGGCCCCTAAAGCCCATAGATTAGAAGCGGTGTTGCCGAAGGTGACAGGATTATTTGTAATCTGAAAAGGGTTGCTCTGATTATTTCCTGCATGAAAACGTGAAAAAGAAGCCCCATCACCAACCCAAAAAGAGCCCTCTGGTACATGAACCATCTCAATAACATAGACTTGTATGGTAATTGAATCTTCATTATTGACATTATTTTCGCCGTAATTCCATTTCAGATGTACATTTTCCCAGTCGATATTTCCAGTGCCATTGGCTGCTCTGTAAACAAAAACACCTATTCCTCTGTCGTTGCCTGCAATGTTGTTTATACCAACTTCAAAATCTGAACCCGTACCATTTTCGTTCATGATTATGTAATTGCTGTTATCTGTGTCGAGATAGGCATGCTCCCATGGGCCGTTATTTTTTTTGTATTTAACAAATATCCAAACAGCATCATAATTGGTGCTGTTGCGCCATGAATTATTCCAGCTTAAATCAAAATCGATATAAACATGTTTCATTACGGGGTCGGCATCAATTAATGTTGGAACAGAATTGATTTTAACATCGTTGGCAATCACTAATTTTGTCAGAAAGAGTGTTAAAATAAATATTATCTTTTTAGTCATTACACATTAAATTAAGTTTTCAAAAAGAGAATCATCCACACTGTTGGGGAGTGTTACAGTAAGGTTCTTTTCGGCAGTCATTGCTCTTTTGATGGCAAAAAAGGCATTAGGATTGCGTGCCCAACTGCGGCGGGCAATACCATTGTTAACGTCCCAGAATAACATAGATTTGAGGCGTCTGTCGGCATCATCAGTGCCATCGAGCACCATACCGAAGCCCCCGTTAATCACTTCGCCCCAGCCAACGCCACCGCCGTTGTGTATCGAAACCCATGTGGCTCCTCTGAAACTGTCGCCAATAACGTTATGAATAGCCATGTCGGCAGTAAACTGTGAGCCATCATAAATATTTGATGTTTCCCTGTAAGGGGAGTCAGTTCCTGAAACATCGTGGTGGTCCCTGCCTAAGACTATTGGAGCACTGATGAGTCCTTTGCGGATGGCATCGTTGAATTTTTCTGCTATTTTGGTACGTCCTTCACAGTCGGCATATAATATTCGTGCCTGTGAACCCACAACCAGTTTATTGTTTTGAGCAGAGCGTATCCAGCGTATATTATCTAACAATTGTTGACGTATTTCTTCTGGTGCTGTCAGGTAAATTTCTTCGAGGACATCGGCAGCCATTTTATCGGTGATTTCCAAATCTCTGGGGTCTGAGGAGGTACATACCCAACGAAAAGGTCCAAAGCCAAAGTCGAAACACAAAGGCCCCATAATATCCTGAACATAAGAGGGATATCTGAAACTGCCATCGGGTTTTATGATATCAGCACCAGCACGTGATGCTTCCAACAGAAAAGCATTGCCATAATCGAAAAAATACATACCACGTTCCGTGAGTTTGTTAATAGCAACTACATGGCGTACAAGACTTTCCTGAACATGTTTTTTAAATTCATCCGGGTTTTCTGCCATCATTTTTTTTGATTGTTCAAAAGATAGGCCAACAGGATAATAACCACCGGACCAAGGATTGTGCAAAGAAGTTTGGTCGGAGCCAAGTTCAACATCAATCTTGGCTTCATAAAGTTTTTCCCATAAATCAACAATATTGCCCTGATACGCCAGAGATACAGCTTCTTTATTCTGACGTGCTTTTAGAATGCGTTCACAAAGTTTGTTTAAATCATCATATATTTCATCCACCCATCCCTGAGAGTGTCTTGTTTGTATGGCTTTAGGATTGATTTCGGCAATAACGCCTATAACACCTGCAATGACTGCCGCTTTGGGTTGAGCACCCGACATACCGCCCAGACCTGATGAAACAAATATCTTACCTGCCAGTCCCTCCTGTCCTGTTTTAAAGCGTCTGCCTGCATTAAGAATGGTGATGGTGGTGCCATGAACAATACCCTGAGGACCTATATACATAAACGAACCGGCTGTCATCTGCCCATATTGGGTAACACCAAGAGCATTGAATTTTTCCCAATCATCTTTTTTTGAATAGTTGGGTATCATCATGCCATTGGTAACAACGACGCGGGGTGCTTCCTTATGCGAAGGGAAAAGCCCCATGGGATGACCCGAATACAATACAAGCGTTTGCTCATCAGTCATTTGCGACAGGTACTTCATTGTTATGAGATATTGTGCCCAGTTTTGAAAAACAGCCCCATTGCCTCCATAGGTGATAAGTTCGTGGGGATGTTGAGCCACTGCATCATCGAGGTTGTTGGAGAGCATCAGCATGATGGCTGCCGCCTGAATCGAT
>CAZVOS010000179.1:0-6283 GCA_964628845.1 uncultured Bacteroidales bacterium
TGTATATTAAAGTCACATATGCTTCTGTTATAGGAAAAAAGGAAAATGGGAATTATTTACCATTTATACCCGCTCAAAAATTTCGTTATGAAATAAGAGCAGAACGCAAGAGGATTGGATTTTTAAAAAAATCATCCATCAAATTTTCTGCTCTTACTGCATTAAAACAACATACGCCATCTCCTTACGAAACATCAACAAAGGGATATACGCTTGTAAATTTTAGTGTTAATACAGATTTTGAAATATCTCAGCAAATTGTAAATTTTGGTATATCTGTAAACAATATTTTTGATACACAATATTATGACCACCTGTCAACATTAAAACCGATGAATTATTACAATCAAGGAAGAAATATTAGTTTATCTTTGAGAATACCTTTTGAAATTAAATAACTTTATTCTTTTAAGATTTTTTGACCCATCAGGTTTGTTAAGCTGATGGGGCATATTAAATAAAATGACTTAATTATCAGTCGAAAACAAATTTGATTACAGTAATAAGGAAGTCTGTCTAAAAAATCTCCTTCCCTTCGTTTTCAGGCACATTGGCAAAACGCTCATGCCAAACCACACCCGACCTACGGTACGGGGCAGGCTTTGCGACTTGCTAATATTTTGGAGTACCACCTCCGCATATACCTGCCCTGAGGTTACTCGAAGGGAGGGACTAACACCTTCTAGAAAAATACACTTGTTGTTAGGTATGAAAAGATTTGAATTTTTGAATTTTTCAATAACTACCCACACGTGTACATTGCTCATTTAGTGTACTCTCAAGCTGTTGCTATAAGGGACTTGGGACGTTTTTTAATAACAGGGTAATAGGTATCTTATACCAAAATGAATTATAAATTAATCCAATGTATCTTATGTATAATACCGATCAGATAGCTGTTTAGTCTAAACTTGATTTATCGATGATTGGACTATTACAGATATCTCATCGGTATTAAAAGTTTTGTTCCTTGTTGATAGTACCTTGTGTAATAACGCCTCCATATAACATACATCAATCCCGTTATTGCTGACTAATAAACCTAAGACCAATTACTGACACAAATTTTACAACGACTAAAAAAATATTTAACAAAAGATATATTAAAAAAATATACATTTGCAAATTAAATCGGACTTAATATGCTAAACTTTAATTTTTTTTTGACTTAAATCATATAATTATGAAAAAAATACCCTTTTTATTTCATTTTTTATTTTTATGCTCCTATATTGCATTAGGACAGGTAATTAACAGCGACACGCATATTAAGAATGAGGCCGGAAGTTATTGGGTTTACGACAAGGGCAGTTTTACACTTAACAATAAAAACACCGATGCTGCTGTTACTTTCGGCCATTTAAAAATTTCTGACAATGGTATTTTGAATGTAAGCCCACAAACCTCTGTTACCGTAATTGGCAACCTTATATAAGGTAGTGGCGCCGATAAACTTGTGCTTAAAAGCGACGCCAATGGTACAGCATCGCTTATAACGCATGGCACAATAAGCGGTCTGTCAAAATCGGAAAGATTTCTTGATAATATTAATGCTTTTGGTTATACAATAGCCACGCCTGTGCAGGATGCTCTACATGATATTTTTACAGGGCATATCAATACTTATTTTTACAATCCTTTAACACCCGGATGGGAAGCAATTAACATGAGTGCCGGCTCTTTGCAAATTATGCGCGGATACTTTACAAAATTCGATGATGATAAAACCATTGAGTTCAGCGATGTGTTTAATACAGGCGACATCTCTTTTACCGATTTGTACCGTATAGCTCCTTATGGCTCCGGTAATATGGGATGGAACTTTTTGGGCAACCCATACCCTTCTGCCATTGACTGGAAAGAAGTAGAGACACTTAATATAAACGGGGGAACTGGTCTTAAACCCTTTACCGATTCTACAAAACTCAATTATGCAGTTTATATTTCTGACAATAATGGTGCTTATTTTTCTTATGTAAATGGTATTGGACAGACAGGATTTGATGATGGCATCATACCTGCTAACGCTGCATTTTGGGTGCAGGTAAATAAAGATTATCATGACCCCAATAACACCCACCTCCCAATTGCAGGTGCAAAACTCCATCTTAATAATACTGTAAGGGTACACGAAAACCTTGCTACCGGAGCCAAATCTAATTCTATCGGCATAATAAGATTATTTAACCAAAGAGAAAACCAAAAAGATGAAATTATAGTGCGGCTTTTAAATGATGCCTCATTAGATTTCGACCCCGCTTTTGATGCTTTTAAAATGTTTGCCGATGGGCAAGATGTGCCTCAATTTTATATGACACTGCCGAACAATGATAAATTATCCATAAACAGTTTGCCCGAAAATATGGCACTGCCTCATTTAATCCCTTTGGGCGTAAAAAGCATGGCCAACGAAGCACACAAAATCTATATTGATTTAAGTGCTTTCGATTACAATCTTATTGATGTTCATCTTGAGGATAAAGTAACAGGTACTTTTACTGATATGCGCCTGCATAATAGTTACACTTATAATACCTTGGGTAATGACGAAAACCAAAGGTTTGTATTGCATCTTGGGGCACTTACAAATATTGAAGAAGAAAAACCATTCTCAAAACTAAATATTTATGCCCATCACAACAATATTTATGTAACAGGACTTAATGAAGGTGTTGATTTTTGTCTTTTTAATTTGCTTGGGCAAGAAATACAACATAACTCTTTAGAACAAGGCAGCCATATTATAAGCGTTGATGTAATAAAGGGTACTTATATCGTGCAAATTACAGGCAACCATAAAACTGAAAACCAAAAAGTATATATCTATTAAAAATTTACTAAATTTTGAAAAAATGAAAACAATAATTAAAAAAAAGCTCTTTCTTAATCTATTAACAACAGTGCTGGTTTTTATTTTCATGCTTGGTGTTACAATAACGACTATGGCACAAGGCGTGGCCATCAACACCACAGGTGCCGACCCCGATGTTTCGGCTGCATTTGATATACAGTCCACTTCGGGCGGCTTGCTTATCCCCCGTATGACAGAAGCCCAACGGGGAGATATCATCACACCAGCAACAGGCTTAATGGTGTTCCAAACCGATGGCACAGCAGGGTTTTATTATTACAACGGCACTGCGTGGACTTCTTTGCAGGGTAGTGGTAGCGGCCAATGGTCAGTTGATGGTAACAATATCTATTACAACACAGGTAATGTGGGTGTCGGTATAGATGCACCCTCAGTTCAGTTGCATGTAAAGGCCACAAGCGATAATACAGCATTTGTGGTACAGGGATATTCAACCCAAAGTCCCGGAAATCCATTAATTAAACTGTTAAAGGGAGATGGAACAGATTTAACATCTATTAGTTCGGATAGCCCTGATAATAATTTTATTGGACTTTTTGCAGGTGCTTCCAGCAATGCTGCCGGAGGAGGGACTTCAAATAATTTCATAGGACGAAATGCCGGTATGATGAACACCATTGGAACAAACAATACAGCCATTGGAGCAGCTTCCTTAAGCAATAATACAACAGCCGGACAAAATGTAGCCATTGGAAATGAAGCATTGCAGACCCAATCGTATAGTTTTGGGGGCGGACAATGGAACAGCAATAACGTGGCTGTGGGATACCAGGCCTTAAATTCGAACCAACCTACCGCTGCAAACAATGGGTTTCAGAACACTGCCATTGGTAGTTTGGCTCTTATGCGGAATACTACCGGAGGAAACAATACAGCAACCGGATTCCAGTCTTTGTATTCAAATACCGAAGGATTATGGAATACTGCTAATGGTGTTAGTTCATTGTATACTAATACAACCGGCAACTATAATGCTGCTTTTGGGATGAATGCATTGTATGCAAATACTACAGGTGAAAGAAATACAGCCATTGGAACAAATGCTTTAAAAAATAGTACCAATTCTAGTAGGAGTGTGGCCATAGGGACTAATGCTTTATTCACTCAATCTTACGATAATGGAGGTACTGGCTGGAATAGCGATAACATTGCTATTGGGAATGAGGCTTTGTTTTCCAACGAGCCTACAGCAATTGATAATGGTATTAAAAATATAGCCATAGGAACTAAATCTTTATTTTCTAACACAACAGGAGGTTTTAATACCGCTGTTGGTGATAGTTCTTTATATTCAAATACATACGGATCTAATAATTGCGCATTTGGTAACTTTTCTCTTACCTCTAATTCCAGTGGGGCATGTAATGTTGCAATTGGTACTAATTCTATGAAGAAGAATATTTCCGGAAGTTATAATACCTCCTCTGGATATGCATCTCTTATTGTTAATACATTAGGATCATATAATGTCGCATACGGACATAATGCTCTTTATTCGAATACTACAGCAAGCAGAAATATAGCGATTGGTAGTACAGCATTAGGATATCAAGACTTTAGTAATGGTGGATTCGCATGGAATAGTGATAATATAGCAATCGGATATAATGCTCTTTATAGCAACGATCCTACAGCAATTGATAATGGTATAAAAAATATAGCCATAGGTACTAATTCTTTATTTTCTAACTTAACAGGAGGTTTTAATACCGCTGTTGGTGATAGTTCTTTGTATAATAATGAAACCGGTTCTATGAATTGTGCTTTTGGTAGAGCTTCGCTTACTAGTAATTATAGCGGGATATGTAATGTCGCAACTGGAAATTCTTCTTTAAATAAGAACTTTGACGGTTGTTATAATACAGCATGTGGGCATAATTCCCTTGAATTTAATGTTTCTGGCAGTCTTAATGTTGCAATTGGTTATTATTCACTTAACAAAAATACATACGGTACTAAAAATATTGCGATAGGATGTTCTGCATTAGGTAACCAATCCTTTGCTAACGGAGGTGTACTGTTTGATGCTCAAAATGTTGCAGTAGGAAATTATGCTCTTCATAATAATAATCCTACGGCATTTGATAATGGAGTAAATAATACTGCCATTGGAAATAATGCTCTATACACAAATTCAAATGGTACATGGAATACCGCAATTGGATTTGAAGCATTAAAAGATAATGAAACAGGATATTCTAATATGGCCAGTGGGGTTTATGCGTTAACTAATAATACCACCGGTTTTCAGAACACAGCTGTCGGGACAAGTTCACTTTACACAAACACAACGGGTTATTACAACACTGCCTTAGGCTATGAAGCGGATGTCACAACGGGAAATCTGGCTAATGCCACCGCAATCGGTTTTCAGGCAAAAGTGGATGCCACCAATAAAGTCAGAATTGGCAACAGTTGGGTAACTGCTATTGAAGGCCAGGTCAATTTCACAGCCGCATCTGATAAACGCTTCAAGAAAAATATTAAACCTGTAGGTGCAGGCCTTGATTTTATTATGCAATTGAACCCCGTTCAGTATGAAATGATAGAAGGGGATGGTAAAACTAATTTCGGATTTATTGCACAGGATATAGAATCATTGCTCGGTACAAACAATGCGATGCTGACCATTGGTCAGGACAGCGAACGAAAACTCGGCCTTCGCTACAGCGATTTTATTGCCCCAATGGTAAAAGCCATGCAGGAACAACAGGAGACAATTGAGTCCCTTAAAAAAACAATTGAGCAACATCAGGAAGAAAACACGATGCTCAAAGCCGAAATAGAAAATATCAATACGGTAATATTAAAACTTCAGAAGCAATTGAACTCAACAGATTTAAAAGCTAGCAAACAATAATCAACTAAACGCTCATCGAGTCGGCCTTGCCAGTTTCCAAAAGCTTTCAGCGATTTTAATGATACATTTCTCTTTAGCTTATTTATCTCTTAAGAACACAACTGTTTTTCTAAACTAATCCATTCTCTTTTTCAACACTGTACTTCTGTGTTCGCTAATTTGATTTTTGGCTTTATTGACAAAAAGGAGGCTAAAAACTTCTGTAATATACATTCTTATTAGCTTTGCGTTAAATCAAAGGTTATAAATAAAAAAAATGCATTTATTGTGGTAGCTTAATAACGAAAAAAAATGGTATTAGAAATGGAAAACAGAAGTATAAATGTTATGCATGTGGCAAACAATTTTTAGGAGGTAACAGGATATCACCTGATGAGCGTTGGAAAGCATATAGGAAAAAACAAACATATTTTCAATTGGCAATAAAATACCAATGCTCAATTCGCACCATTCAAAGGAGAATAGATTCACACCAAGTTACGCATTTTCAAATGCGTAATTTGGGTTAAAATAAAACAACTTTGTGAGAGCTCCTGTTGTTATCTATCTTA
>CAZVOS010000180.1:0-6268 GCA_964628845.1 uncultured Bacteroidales bacterium
GTATTATTGCTTGCATTGGAAGTTATAATTAATTTGTGCTCGGCAGCTCTTTTTGTAGGGCGTGGTTTTAAGCTCATCTGTATGGTGTCTAAAACAGTATCTTTTTGATATAACAATGCGAACAATGAATCTTGTGTTAGGTCTTTGAACCATAATCGGAGGGTGTCTTTTGTTTTGTTAAATTCTTCGATGATTGTGCTTTTGTCTTTTATATCTGGATATACAATATTGAAATCATTTACAGGAAATTTAAAGCTGATAACTACAAGCCCTTTTTTATCAAGATTTTTTTTCAATACTTTTTGGGTGGTATCTATTTGTTCGAACATAAACATTTTATAGGAAATAGGGAGCAGCGGTTTTTTAAGTGTAGAATCAGAGGTTAGTGTGTCCGAAGTCGTTAATGTGTCCGTGCTGGCTTTATTTTTTTCAAATGTATAATCGGGCATTATTATACTGTCTAAAAAAGCGATTTTTTCGTAAGGCAGGTCATAGAGCATGTTGTTGTTGGCATCATTCAGAGCAAATATCTTATAAGGTATATTTTTCAGGTTGTTGAGTTTAAAAGCACCTGTTTTATCTGTTCTTGTAATGTATAATGGTTTTTGTAAATATGGAACGGAGTCATCAATGTTCTCGTACAACATCACATAAACATCCTCGATGGGTTTAAGGTCGGCAGCATTATAAACATTGCCACGTACCGACATGGAATCCAGATAGTTGCCAGTTGAAAATACATATTGATAATTATTTAATGCGTTACCTTCGGTAATGTCAACAAGTGAATTTCCAAAATACAGGTTATAGGTGGTGTTTTCGTTAAGCGTATCGTTCAATTTGATGATTAATGTCTTTCCTCTTACACTGATATCCGGAAAGTTTTTCAGAGGTGGCGAGACCATAAATTGCTGGTTCAGGTTTTTCAGTTGAATATATTCATCGAAAACAATCTTAATGCTTGAGCCATGAAAATTTATACTTTGGTTTTCGGGCTCGTGTTTAACGACTTGAGGGGGCGTTATATCTCTCGGTCCTCCACTGGGAGGGACTATATTGGCACACGAAAACACGAAAACAATAAAAAAAACAATGATACATATCTTGAGTAAATAATATTTTTTTATGTTTCTTAACACTATCTTACAAACAATTTTAGTTGTAAAATTAGTATTAATTTACATATGAACAAATTTCAATTATGTCTAAAACGAAAGGACTTAATAATTTTTATGATATACGGCTAAAAATATATATTTTTGAAAAAAATTTGATATGAAAAAATTATTGTTTTTTTTAGGTGTAATATGTATTATTACATCATGCGGGCCATCTCAAGAGGAGCTTGACAGGCAGCAACGTATAGAGGATTCTTTGATGGAAATTGAACGTATATCCATAATAGAAAAAGCCAATCAGCAATTATTGGAAGATACGTTGCAAACAGACAGCAGCAAAGTTGAAACAACAGAATAGTAAAATATTAAGCTACTTTTTTAATTTTACTTTTTTCAACAATAGGCTTATTTTCAACTTTTTGTTTTGCGTAGTCAAGAGTAATTCTTATTTCACTCTCATTTTGAGCGGAGGGTAATTCGAACATGGCATCGGTCATAATTGTTTCACACATAGAGCGTAAACCTCTGGCGCCCAGTTTAAATTCCACAGCTTTTAAAACAATATAATCGAGCACTTCGGGTTCAACATCTAATGCAATATTGTCCATTTCGAAGAGCTTTACATATTGTTTTATGAGGGCATTTTTGGGCTCTGTAAGTATGAGCCGCAGTGTTTCATTATCAAGCGGGTTGAGGTGCGAAATAATCGGCAAACGTCCCACGAGCTCAGGGATTAAACCAAATTTTTTAAGGTCCTGAGGAAAGATATATTTTAATATGTTATCCTTGTCAATAGCTTGATGTTCTGAGCTTTTATGGTAGCCAATAACATTAGATTTCAATCGTGAAGATATAATTTTATCAATGCCATCGAAAGCGCCCCCGCAAATAAATAATATATTTTGTGTGTTTACTTGTATCATCCTTTGTTCAGGATGTTTTCGGCCGCCTTTAGGGGGTACATTGATTACGGAGCCCTCGAGGAGTTTAAGCAGGGCTTGCTGCACACCTTCGCCTGAAACATCGCGTGTGATGGAAGGGTTGTCGCTTTTGCGTGCTATTTTATCTATCTCATCAATAAAAACAATACCTCTCTCAACAGCATCTAAATCATAGTCGGCTACTTGTAATAACCTTACAAGTACACTCTCCACATCTTCGCCCACATAACCGGCTTCGGTAAGTACAGTGGCATCAGCAATACAAAAAGGCACATCGAGCATTTTAGCAATAGTGCGTGCTAAAAGTGTTTTGCCAGTACCAGTTTCACCAACAAGAATCACATTCGATTTTTCGAGTTCAACATCATCCTTTTTATTTCGCTTGTCGATGTGTAAAATTCTTTTATAATGGTTATAAACTGCAACAGAAAGTATTTTTTTTGCATCATCCTGACCTATAACGTATTGGTCGAGATACGCTTTTATTTCTTTGGGTTTTTTAAGTTTTAATTTTTGAAACTGTTTGCTTTTGACAGCGATAATTTCTTCTCTTATGATGGCTTGCGATTGTTCAACGCAATATTCGCAGATATTGGCATTGATACCCGAAATAAGAATAGAAACGTCTTGCTTACTACGTCCACAAAAAGAGCATTTTTTATCGTCTTTGGTCATATTTAGTAATTTTATTTTTTGCCTCTGACTAAAACTTCGTCAATCATGCCATATTCTTTGGCTTCGTCGGCTACCATCCAGTAGTCTCTGTCGCCATCAGCCCAAATCTTTTCGTAGGGTTGATTGCTGTGTGAGGCAATAATTTCGTAGAGTTCTTTTTTGAGTTTTTGTATTTCTCTGGCTGTTATTTCAATATCAGATGCCTGACCTTCCACACCACCCATTGGCTGATGTATTAAAATACGGGAATGTCTTAAAGCCGTTCTCTTACCAGCAGTGCCAGCACATAACAGAACAGCACCCATCGAAGCAGCAATACCTGTGCATATTGTGGCCACATCTGGTGCAATATACTGCATGGTATCATAAATGCCAAGTCCGGCATAAACAGAGCCACCGGGTGTGTTTAAATAGATTTGAATATCTTTTTTTGCATCAACAGATTCAAGAAAAAGCAATTGTGCCTGAATGATATTGGCTACATAATCGTTTATAGGTACCCCCAGAAAAATAATCCTGTCCATCATTAAACGCGAAAAAACATCCATGGTGGCAATATTCAACTGTCTTTCCTCAATAATTGTTGGAGATATATAGTTGTTGTATGCAGAGGTGTATTTTTCATATGTAAGCATGCTTATGCCTCTGTGTTTTGTTGCATATTTTTTAAATTCATCGTAAGGTGTCATAGTTGTATTTTTAAATATTAAGCTAATTTAATAAATTCTTCCCAATTAATATCAGTATTTGTTATTTTTATTTTTTCTTTAAACAAAGCCATCATCTTGTCATCGTAGAGTTTATCATAGATGCGCTTGGCTTCATCTTTATTTTTCATCATCTTTTCTGCAAAGTCCTTAGCCGTCTTTCTGAGTTCCTCATCGTTTTCGTTACTGCTATCCGTTTTTTTGAACCAGGACATCACGTAATCTGTTATATCATCTTCACTTACATTGATATTATATGTTTTTATCAGTTTGTTTTCAATGAGCTGCCATTTCATGCTGCTGGCATATTTATCATATTCGGCTTCAAGTTTTTCTTTAGTAAGTTTGCCTTCCTCATCGTTGTGGAGTATCCATCTTTTTAAGAATTCGTCGGGCAAGCTGATATTTGTTTTTTCGAGCAGGGTTTTATGAATATCATTGATAAATTTTATGTCGGATTGATTTAGATTTTGTTTTATATATTCTTTCTTTAATTCTTCTTTAAATTCCTCTTCAGTTTTTATGTCAGAATAAGGAAATATTTTTTTAAATAACTCCTCGTTCATCTCTTGTGGAATAATGCGAAAGATGTCTTCAACTGTGAACCTGAAATTTTTATCAATTTCTTTAAGTTTTTCTTTGTCTATGCCAAGAGTATGAGCTATCTCTGTTTCATTATTATCAAAGATATTAAATATGTCAAAATTTATTTTGTCGTCTTTCTTTAAGCCGATAAAAAGTTCTTTGTCTTTAAGTATTTTTGGAAGTATTGATGCTTTATGGTTTACACCGCCTTCAAGTATCTCTTTTTTGTTGTTGAGTTCTTCAAATGTGCCATAAAGACGGTCTTCTTCTTCAGATATTTCAGGATTTGTAGAATGTCCATTACGCTGACGGATATTAGTTATTTGTTTTTCAATAAAGTCGTCATCGTTTAAAATATTATAGTAGTTTACTTCAAGAGATTCGAGATTAAGCTCAAATTCTGGATTGAAGGCCACATCAAAATAGAAATTAAACGGACTGCCTTCAGTAAATTCGTAATGAATATTTTTTTCTGGATTTGTAAGCGGCGCACCTAATATGTCGAGTTTGTTGTCTTTTATATATTCAAATAGACTTTCGGATGTCATTTTATCAATAATTTCGACGAGTGTTGATGTGCCGTACATTTTTTTTATCATACCTATAGGCACGTTACCTGGTCTGAATCCTGGAATGTTAGCTTTTCTTCGCAGTTCCCGCAATTTACTATCTACTTTTTCCTGATAATCTTCTGGAGTAATCTCAATCTGAATTATGGCGTTGAGGTCGTCTATCTGTTCTTTAGTAATGTTCATATTATTCTTATTTGTCGTTTGTTATTATAAAATACGTTTTAAAATGATAGGGGAAAATATAAAAAATTGAAATTATATATCAATACTTAGCATCATCAGGTAAAAACATCTGATATTTTTGTTTTTTGTGCGGATGAAGGGACTCGAACCCCCACGCCTTTCGGCACCAGATCCTAAGTCTGGCTCGGCTACCAATTACGACACATCCGCAGCTATTTTTTTGCAAAGATAAGAGTTTTTCTAATATAGAAAGAAAAATTATCTGAAATGAACCTAAATGTAAGTTCGGAGTTCATAGTTACGAATTATGCCTTAACCCTCAACCTTCAACCCTTAATTGAGTTCAGAGTGAGGGATGTAATGATTAGCTGATTAATTGATTGGGTGCACAGATTAATAATGGAACACTGATGACGCAGATTATACGGATATACGCAGATTGGGGAAAGTAGAAATGTACCTAGAGTGCCTAAAATGCCTAACCGGACCTTATCCTCATCCTTATCTTCAGACTTAAACAGAAACTATTCTGCGTTTTACGTAATTTTTTTGCCTACTCACACCCCGTCCCACCCTATAGGTGCCTTGGATGAGACTGTTTCAAAAGAAAAGCCTTGGGTTATTGTAAGTAACTATACCATCAGATTTCTCCTCCGATATTTATGGGGTCGAAATGATATTAGAAGCAAGTTTTTAAAGGGGGGGCGAACACTAGGTCATTTCGATTCGCCTTTGGCGAAGAGAAATCTAATAATACACTTCATTTTCATTAATCATGACAACAATCGGTTAACCTTAACCCTTAACCCTCAACCTCAAACCCCAACCTATCTATTCCTAAGCTATTGCAATTTCATCGAAGTACCAAATCTTAATATAATTCCTTTTTTTAATTCTTCGCCCATCACATAACCATCGGTTTTATAGCCAAGTTGTGTGTAAAAACCGAAATTTTTAGCTGCATTAAAAGGGAAAAAAGAACCCTCAATCTTAGTCAGAAATCCTGTATTGTTTTGGGTGGTTTCAAGAGTTTTACCTCCCAGTATCATTTTGGGCTGGTGCCAGCACTGAAAACCAGAACTCAAAGAAATTTTGTCCCAATGTAATAAGTTATAAAAATACATACCTCCCGAATAAAAATTATGGAAGGTATTATCACCAAGATTTAAATTTAATTTCAATAAATTCTTTTCAAAAATAAAATATTGATTAAATATATATTCGCTGCCAAAAGGTGTCAGATTGTACGAAAACACAGGCAGGTATTTCCAGTCCTTAATTTTTATGGCAGGTATTTTATCCTTTTCGGCTTGTGCCTCTATGATATATTTTATGCCAATGCTGTAAGCTGCATAAAATTGCATAGGATTTAACAAAGAAATTAAACTTTGCTTTGCCAGCTTGTCTAATGTATAATATTTACCAGAACTGGCATTTTGATTGTTGATGTCGAATACATAAGTAGCGATATCCCCACTCGAGAAAGT
>CAZVOS010000181.1:0-6240 GCA_964628845.1 uncultured Bacteroidales bacterium
GATTATCAACCACCTACACATCATTAACATCTTTTTAACAAAATTTATTTGCCTCAATTAAATATTATTATTACATTTGCGTATTCTAATACCTAAATAAGATTTATGAATAAACTAATGAACATATCAGAGGCAGCATCAATTGCTTTGCACAGTATGCTTATAATATCTCAATCTGATAAAATGATAAATGCAAATATAATTGCTGACAACATGCATTTTTCGAAGAATCATTTATCAAAGATATTACAAATACTGGTTAAATATGATTATCTTAATTCCATAAGAGGCCCAAAAGGTGGATTTACACTTAAAAAGAGTGCAGATGCAATTAGTTTACTTGAGATATACGAGATATTTGAAGGAAAAATTGATACCGAACATTGTGCTTTACATAATGATATAGTGTGTCCATTCGCATCATGTATATTTGGTGGTTTAACAACGAAGTTTTCTAAAGAGTTTGAGCACTATTTAAAAAATAAAACAATTGCTGACTTAATAAATTAATTATTTAAATGATGAAAAGAACCATAATAAAAATTGATGAAGATTTATGCAATGGCTGTGGACTTTGTGTTTCGGGTTGTCATGAGGGGGCATTACAAATAATTGATGATAAGGCGCGTTTGATTAGTGACTTGTTTTGTGACGGACTTGGTGCCTGCATAGGAGAATGTCCTGTGGGAGCTATTATACTTAAAGAGCGTGAAGCAGAACCATACGATGAGGATGCTGTTATGAGACGCATATCTCCCAAAGGGGAAAATACCATTGTTGCCCACTTAAACCATTTATTCGACCATAATGAAATAAACTTCTACAATCAGGGTATCAAATGGCTGGAAGATAAGCAAATAAATATTGACACATCAAAATTAAAGCAATTTAAACAAGAAACTATGAATAATGAGCACAAACATATTTCTGCTTGTCCTGGAAGTATGGTCAGGGATTTAAAACCATCCGAGAATAAAGGTACAGATGCGTTAAGTACTTTTAAACAAGAGTCAGAATTACGTCAATGGCCTGTTCAGATGCATTTAATAAATCCATCGGCCTCCTATTTTCAGGGAGCAGATGTATTGTTGGCAGCCGACTGTGTGGCTTTTGCCATGGGTAATTTCCATTCGGATTATCTTAAAAACAAAAGTCTGGCTATAGCATGTCCCAAACTTGACTCCAACAAAGAAGTATATCTTGAGAAACTTGTAGCCATGATTGAGCAAGCAAGGATTAACACCCTTACAGTAATGATAATGGAGGTGCCTTGTTGTGGTGGTTTGGCACAAATGGCTCAGGTGGCTGTACAGAGAGCCACACGAAAAGTGCCTGTTAAACTTATCAATGTGGCACTCAATGGAAGTATTATTGATGAAAAATGGATATAATAGAAAAATAAAAATAATATAATCACTAAAAATTAAAATTATGAGTATGTTTTGCTTTCAATGTCAGGAAACTGCCAAGGGTTTTGGATGCACCATTGCAGGAGTATGCGGTAAAAAAGATGATGTAGCTAATTTACAGGATGTCTTAATTTATGTATTAAAAGGATTGTCTGTTTTTGCCGAAGCAGGTCGTAAAAATGGTATAGAGAATGATGAAGTAAATAAATTCATTTTTGATGGTCTTTTTATGACAATCACAAATGCCAATTTCGACAAACAGCGGTTTGTTGAAAAAATTACTGATGGAATTAATCTGAGAAGACGTCTCGAAAACCAGCTTGAAAAAGCAGGTATTGAGATAGATAAATCAAAATTACATCATGCTGCTTTATGGAACCCTATAACAATAGATGAGTACGAAAAGATAGCCGCATCGGTAGGTGTACAAAGAACCAAAGATGAAGACGTCCGTTCATTACGTGAATTATTAACCTACGGGATAAAAGGTATGGCTGCCTACGCTGAACATGCATACAATCTGGGTTACAAGGATAAGGATGTTTTTGCTTTTATGCAAAAGGGATTGGCTGCTACAATTGACGACAATCTCACAGTTCCTGAATTAATAGAACTTGTGATGGAATGTGGTGCCAAAGGTGTTAGTGTGATGGCATTACTGGATAAGGCAAATACAGCTACTTATGGCAATCCTGAGATAACAAAAGTAAATATTGGTGTTCGAAATAATCATGGTATCTTGATCAGTGGCCACGACTTAAAAGATATGGAGCAGCTTCTTGAACAAACAGAGGGTACGGGTGTTGATGTTTATACACATAGCGAGATGCTTCCAGCACACTATTATCCTGCCTTTAAAAAATATAAACATTTTGTAGGAAATTATGGTAATGCATGGTGGAAGCAGAGGGAAGAATTTGTTACATTTAACGGCCCCATACTTTTTACAACCAATTGTATTGTGCCTCCTCGTTCTAATGCAACTTACAGAGATAAAATATACACAACAGGTGCTGCTGGCTTAGATGGTGCAAAACATATTCCCATTGGGGCTGATGGAAAAAAAGATTTTTCTGAAATTATTGTTCATGCCAAACAATGTCAAGCACCAATTGCTATTGAAGAAGGCGAAATCATCGGTGGGTTTGCACACAATCAGGTTATTGCTTTAGCAGATAAAGTGGTTGAAGCCGTTAAATCTGGTGCTATAAGAAAATTCTTTGTGATGGCAGGTTGCGATGGCAGAATGAAAAGCAGAGATTATTATACCGAATTTGCAGAAAAGCTTCCAAAAGATACAGTTATCCTTACTGCTGGCTGTGCCAAATACCGTTATAATAAGCTGGCTTTAGGTGATATTGGCGGCATCCCAAGAGTATTGGATGCAGGACAATGCAACGACTCTTACTCCCTTGCGGTTATTGCTCTTAAACTAAAAGAAATATTCCAACTGAACGACATCAACGAACTCCCCATTGCTTACAATATTGCCTGGTACGAACAAAAAGCTGTTATTGTATTATTGGCGCTGCTGTATCTGGGGGTTAAGAATATTCACTTAGGCCCTAGCCTACCCGCTTTTCTATCTCCAAATGTAGCCCATGTGCTTGTGGATAAATTTGGCATCGCAGGCATTGGAAGCGTGGATGAAGATATGAAGGTGTTTTTGAATTAAACAAAGGGAAAGAAGAAGGACTGAGGTTGTTTATTTATTAACCTCAACCTTAACCCTTCTCCTTACTCCTAAAAAAACTAAAAAATAAATATCATGATAAACAACGAATTTGAAAAAGGAAAAGTTTTCAGCTTCAGCAAAGAAATTGACTACGCTAATGGCTCTATTGTAAGCAAAATATTACTTAAGAAACTTAGTGGTAATGTAAGCTTGTTTTCGTTCACAAAAGGACAAAACTTAAGCGAACACACCGCTCCATTCGATGCTATGGTACAAATAATTGAAGGCGAAGCTGAAATACTGATTAATAAAGAGTCTTTTATATTATTTAATGGCGATTGCATCATCATGCCTGCAAACATACCTCATGCCGTTAATGCAATTGAGAATTTTAAAATGGTGCTGACGATGATAAAATCGGAATAATGCTATAGGGGAAAAGCACCAAATTACAAGCACCAAATTACAGAAAAAACAAGACTTGCTTAATGGTTTTGAGAATTATACATTCTAAACAAATATATTAATTTGTATTTTGTTCATTAGTGCTTGGTACTTATTTAAAATTACTTCACCACTTTTTCAATATTATAAGTCGGTTTATTATAGCTCACATCAAACAAGCGTCTGATATATTCACCGATAATACCGAAGCAAAATAACAATATGCCTGTTGTAAAAAATATAGCAGTAATAAGCGCTGTAAAGCCAAGTTCTGCACCAAAAAATATTTTTTTATAAATAAAATAAAGTCCTATAAAGAAAAAAACAAAAGAAAATAAAAAGCCAAAATAAGTCATAAGACGCAAAGGAAGTACTGTATAATTAATAATGTAATTGATACTTAAAAATACCAGACCAAAAAAAGTATAGCCGGACTTCCCAATGACACGGGGATGATGCGTTACCTCAACAGTTGTAATTTTCTGGGTGTACCAATTGATAATTTCATCAATATAAAGATATTTTATATTATGAACTGAGATTTTATGGGCAATATCTGCTTTAATAAGTTTAAATGAAGACCCTTTAGATATGGTTTGGGCATATTTTTTAAAAATGCTTTCAAACAAACGGCTTCCTATATTACGAATAAACGAATGTTTTTTTTGTGGATAAATACCATAAACCACATCTGCTCCCGATTGTTTTTGAGTTTCAATAAGTTTTCCTATTTCAACAGGTTTTATTTGCAAATCATCATCAATGGTTATTATGTACTCACCCACTGCATGCGTAATACCACAAGAGATGGCATGGTGTTGTCCTGAATTTTTGCTAAGCTTAATTCCAGTTATATTCTTATGTTCTTGCTGGATATTTTCAATAATTGTCCAACTGCTATCAGTGCTAAAGTCGTCAACAAAAATAACATCAAATTCAGATTTAATAGAAGTAAAAAAATCAGATAATTGTTTATATAATTCTTCAATCGTATCCTGACTGTTATAAACAGGTATGATTATGGAATAATGAGCCATTAGCGATTTATTTGATTAGATTTGAGTGAGAAGAATGCAATAGCCAGAACAATATGTCCTGCAATATTGACTAAAATACCCAATCCGCACAATATTGTGGTGCAAGCTCCTATAATATATAATATCCCAGCCGTTTTAAATGTACTGTCATTAAAAAAAACAGCCGTTTTATCCAGACTTAACTTCCATAAATATGCACAAGTTATAGTTATTATATAAAAGAAAACTAAGATAGAGATTATGGTTGTGAGTAAATTTTCCTTAATTGTTTCAATTAAGTAATAAAGATAATCCTCATCTAAATAATACATATTTGAAGAAAAATCTTTGATATAATCCATTAAAGCCACAACAAAGAAAACTACTAATCCTATACCTAATACAAAACTTATAAGATACGACAAACCAATGTTGTAAAAAATGCTTTTATTTCCAGAAAAAATTGATATTTTATGAAATGCAATTAAAAAAAGAACGATACTGGCCAGTGACAAGAGAAATCCTATATAAGGTATGATGCTCCCTATGGCAAAAAGCGCTGCCAGACCACCAAGTGTTTTAATTTCAGACAAATCACTGTCTTTCATAACAGGAACAGATGTTTCTTCGTCTTTATTGAAAGTGGCTTCGGGTATGTTTATATTGTTTTCCATAATTATTTTTTAAATTAAATATTATCGTTTTACTAATACAAAGTTAATTTATTTAATAAGAATCACACAAACTTATTCTCAACTAACAACTGAGCTATTTGTACTGCATTGGTGGCAGCACCTTTGCGTAAATTATCAGCTACAATCCACAGGTTTACAGCTTTTTTATTAAATAAACTCTGACGTATGCGACCTACAAATACATCGTTTTTACCTTCTGCCATCAAAGGCATAGGATATTCATTATATAGAGGGTTATCATATACTATGACACCTTTTTGTTGTGATAAAAGATTTTTTATATCATCTGATCTTACTTCTTTTTCGCATTCAATAAAAACCGATTCGGAATGACCTCCTGTAACAGGTACACGTACTACTGTGGCTTCAATTTCGATAGCAGTGTCATTTAATATTTTATGTGATTCGTTTACGAGCTTCATCTCCTCGCTTGTATAACCATTAGGTTCAAAATCACCTCCATGGGGCAGGCAATTAAGGTCAATCTGATGGGGATACACTTTAGTTACTTCCTGTTTATTTCTTTCATCAAACAATTGCTTAACGGCTTTAACACCTGTACCTGTTACAGACTGATACGTAGAGATAATAATTTTTCTCAGCCCAAAATGTTTCTTTATAGGGTTTAATACCACCATAAGCTGAATGGTTGAACAATTGGGATTGGCAATGATGTGTTGGTGTTTTTCGAGAATATGTCCGTTAACTTCGGGCACAATCAGCGGAATATAATCGTACATACGCCAATATGATGAATTATCAATTACATAAGTACCTTTTGAGGCAAAAAGTTCAGCATATTTTTTGGAGGTGCTACCGCCAGCAGAAAATATGGCAATTTGCGGACACTCTTCTATGGCTTCTGCAACAGATTTACAAGCATATTCCTGTTTACAGAAAACCACTTTTTTACCTATAGATTTTTCTGATGCTGCAAGAATCAATTCACTTACAGGAAATTTAAATTCTTCGAGCACTTGTAACATATGTGTGCCTACCAA
>CAZVOS010000182.1:0-6233 GCA_964628845.1 uncultured Bacteroidales bacterium
TCATTTGTTCTACATCCGAAATGTCCGAAAAAGGAGGCCATGGAATGTGCATCCACCTTGATAAAGTACCATTACGTCAGACCAATATACAGCCCTTTGAGATACTTCTTTCCGAATCTCAGGAACGTATGCTTGTGGTCGTAAAAAAGGGTTTTGAAGAAGAAGTTAAATCCATTTTTGATAAATGGGATTTGAACTGTGCCCTGATTGGTGAAGTTACACCGGGCGACAGATTGCATTTTTACTGGTACGGAGAACTTGTGGCTGATGTGCCTGCATCTACATTAGTGCTTGGGGGAGGTGCCCCAGTGTATAAAAGAGAATTCAAAGAACCATCCTATTATAAAGAAGTTCATATGTTCTCGATACAGGATGTAAAAGAACCAGACAATTTACAGGATGTGGCTAAGCACTTGCTGGGAAATTTAAATATTGCTTCTAAAAAATGGGTTATTGAACAATACGATAGTATGGTAGGCACTAAAAACATGAGTACCAATATGCCTACAGATGCTGCGGTTGTTAATATAAAAGCCACACAGAAAGCAATAGTCCTTACTGTTGATTGCAATTCGAGGTATGTGCATGCCGACCCTGAGATAGGTACAGCTATTGCTGTAAGCGAAGCTGCCCGCAATATTGTATGTTCAGGTGGTATTCCATCAGCCATTACCAACTGTCTTAATTTTGGAAATCCTTACAATCCCGAAGTTTATTGGCAGTTTGTAGAAGCTATTAAAGGCATGAGTCGCGCTTGTTTAAAATTTGAAACACCTGTAACAGGCGGTAATGTGAGTTTTTACAATCAAACCAATATCAACGATAAGATAGAACCAGTATATCCCACACCTACTATTGGCATGCTGGGCATTATGGAAGATAAAAATTTACTCACCTCGCTTGCTTTTAAAAATGAAGGCGATTTAATCTATTTGATAGGAGCTTCAAAGAATGATATTGCTGGTTCAGAATACTTGTTCTCTTATCACAAGATTAAACTTTCGCCCCCACCTTATTTCAATCTTGATGAGGAATATGAGATGCAGGATGTTGTAAAGCAAACCATCCGCTTAAACCTTATCCAATCAGCACATGATATATCCGAAGGAGGTCTTTTTATCACGCTTTTCGAATCGGCTAAGGTGAACAATTTGGGGTTTAAAATATATTCGGACGAAAGCATACGTAAAGATTGCTTTCTTTTTGGTGAAGCACAGGGCAGGGTAGTGCTAAGCATTTCTCCCGACAAACAAGAAGCATTTGTCGAATTTTTAGCACAGACAGAGGTTGATTTTTCTTTTCTTGGTGAAGTCATCAAAGACAATATGTATATTGATGACATGTCATTCGGCTCTATCAAAGAAGCTTCAAATATTTATGACAACGCCCTTACTTGCTATATGCAGTAAGTGAAAGAGAAGATTATTGTTTGATGAATTTATGTGATGAAATACTGTTGTCGGTTCTGATTTCCAAAATATAAAACCCTTTTTTCAGCATACTTACATCCAAATGCTCATTGCCTTTATTAAGAGGATATTGCCGAATGGTTTTTCCTGTTAAGCTTTTTATCTCACACATGCCATCAGAATTTATTCTAACAGATAATTCATTATTAACAGGGTTTGGAAAAACTGATACCATGTTTGCAGAATGTTCATTCTGATTAATTGCCGAATGGTAAGTTGTAAGCACATTTGTATGAGTCCAAGTGTGGTCATTACTTGAAACGACCCAGGAATAATCGGCCATTTTAAGTCCTTCGCCGGGCCATGGGTTCATATAATATAATGTACTTCCCGAAAGCCCATGTCCCACAATAAAATGACCTCCTCCTGCTGTAAATCCCCAACGGATAAGAAATGGTCTGTGGTTAGATAACTCTTGGAAGATTTCATAATTACTTAAATAATAGGCAACGCCATTATTTTGTATGTTCCAGTGTTGTAAAATATTTTGAATAGAGCCATTAGTACCATAATTATAATTCCAGTAATTACAGCCCAGATTAGGATTGGTGCAGCAATTGGTGCTGCCGAAATTGTGCCAGGTGGCGTTTAGCCGTGTATATTCAGCTATCTCACATTGGGATACATTATAACCGTAGTAGTTTATGATGCATTTACTTACTGCTGCCCAGCACCATTGGTCGTGTTCCTGAAATAGCTGTGGCACATTAAGCACCTGACTGTTTGCTATAAGAGAAGAATTTATAAAAAAAACTATTATAAAGATTCTTGAAAGACGTTTCACCATTATTTTATTTATTTCTGTAATAATTTAAAGAGCGCTGTGAGGTCGTATGAGCTCAATTTTTCTTTGTTGTTGTTTTCTATATAATCAGAAGCTGATTCCAGTGGATAGAACAGACAAGATTCCACCTCCTTATCAGCTTTCTTGAAAGCAATGAAGTCACAATCGGGGCCATAGATTCTTAAAAATATGCCATCTTCTTCGCTTGAAGGATTGATGTCATTAATAATTTCTCCCATCACTTTAGCCAGCTTTACTGCTCCAAAGTCAACAATATGCCACGCTTCATCCCTTTGCATTACAGTGACTAATGCCCTGTATTTTCCTTTTACCAGTACAGGAATACGGTATTCGTTATAGGTAAACAACTTATAGCTGCTGTTATTTGTTCTTGCATTGATTAGATACATCTGAAACAGTTGTCCAAGATATGCTTCTTCAAACTCTTCCCTATTGTAAAAGCCGTAAAGGAGCTCATCTCCTGCAGGTATTTGGTTTAGATATTCGGGTAATTCTTTTTGGGCTTGCTGTATAATTACTTCTCTATCGTTAATCTCCTGTGAAAATACAAAAAGGGTAATGTTTAATAAGATAAACATTAAAATGACTGTTTTAGATAGAAATATTTTAATCATTATATATAATTATAAAATTTAGACATCAAATTTAAAAATATTTCCCTGAAATTACTATCTTTATCTCAATTAAATTTTAAGCATGTATATCATTAAAAAAAACAAAGTTTGTTTTTTAATTCTTTCCATTCTAATCCCCTTAACAGCCATTTCACAAAGCTACAGTTACGGACCATGTATTGGTATAAATACTATTAATACCTATAACAATAGCACCGATAGCAGATTGTACAGCTTGGGATACAATTTTGGTCTGTTTGCTGAGAGAAAAGTGTTTAAAAATTTTTCGCTGGGCTTGTCATTTAATGTAACACAAAAGAAATTTGCCAGCGAGGATTTTCATACTTCTTCATTTATAGGAACCATGGATAAATTTTTAAATACTTTCAATAGTTTCTTGCCTGTTGAAATTAGTATTAAAGAAATACTCGAAACCTACCTTGGAACATCTGCATCCCTTATTAATGATACAGTATTTAATTATTACAGGGACATGACCAGCTTCACCTATTTTGAAATGCCTCTTTTAATGACCTATAGATATAAAAGGATTTCGTTTCAGGCGGGACCCGTCTTTAGTTTTATTTATAAAGCCCGCTCAAACACTATGTCAAAGCAAGAAATTCCTTTGCTCGACATGCTGCCTGTCAGTTTATTTGATACTATGGAATATGGGGCATATATCAATGGTACAATCAATGCGCTTTTCCCTGCATATAAAGATACTGTTTTTAATAATATAACTACAACAAGTGATTATGCTTCCTTTAATATGGGATTGCTTGCAGGACTCACTTACGAATTATATGATAATGTGATTTTGTGTATGTATTATTCTCAGATGTTCTCTAACTTGTACGATAATTCTAAGAAGAAAGCATATCACAGCTTGTTCAATTTAAGTTTAAAATATAACTTACGCCCATTGTTTAAGTCAAAACCAAGTTTTACTCATGAGTAGTTTTATGAAAAGAATTTCAGATGTTCATACATTCTGGGTTTTTGGTAACCGACCCTCAATTTGCGTATGCTGTTTCAGATGAAATAGAGTGATGCTTAACTGCAGTTTTGCCAATAGAAGAGAAAACAGCGATAAATAGCAAATCAATTATCTCTTTTTTCGAAATTTTCCTCTTTACTTATTCGTATTCTCCTTATTATCAAGTATATTATAAGAATAAGTACAACAAAAAAAAATAGGACTTGTGCAGCAATGACTATATAAGGTATAATGTTCATTTATTTTAATTTTACAGCAGTTCCGTAAGCTAAAATCTCAGATGCCCCTTGCATAATCATGGAGGTGCTTAACCTTACACAGATTATAGCATCAGCATTCATCTTTTTGGCATCTTCTGTCATTCTCTGCAATGCCTGTTCGCGAGATTCTGCTTGAAGCTTGGTGTATTCTTCAATTTCGCCTCCTACAATATTTTTAAGTCCGGCCATGATATCTCTACCAATATTTCTGGCTCTTACTGTACTGCCACGGGCTATACCAATTATCTGAAATACTTCCCTGTCAGGAATATTTTCTGTTGTTGTTACTATCATGTGTTTAATTTTATTAGTGAAATAATTTTTGTTACAAAAATATGACATATATCCATATACTTATCATTATTAACAAGATTTTGTTTTTTTGATACAGTAAGCTTTGATGTTTCTTCATTTAATACAAGTGTTGAATACCCCACACCTTATATTACCAATACAAATTTTAACACCGATACTCTAACAAATCCAATTTTCAAGAAGTCATCAAATTTTATTACCTTTGTAGAAAACACATCTCATAAATTATGGCAAATATAGTGGCAATAGTAGGCAGACCCAATGTAGGGAAGTCGACGTTATTCAACCGTTTGATAGAAGAAAAGAAAGCTATTGTTGACCCTACAAGCGGTGTTACACGCGACAGGCATTATGGCTTTTCGAACTGGGCAGGTAAATATTTTACTGTGATTGATACTGGCGGTTATATCAATAACTCTGATGACATCTTTGAAAATGAAATTAAAAAACAAGTTGAGTTGGCTATTGATGAGGCCGATGTAATTATTTTCATGGTGGATGTGGTAGAGGGCTTAACAGCAATGGATGAGGATATTGTTGAGGTTCTAAGAAAATCAAAAAAGCCCGTTGTGCTCGCGGTAAACAAGGTGGATAACAGCATGCGGGAGAATGATTCTTACGATTTCTATAAAACAGGATATGACAATATATTTACAATTTCTGCTGTCAGTGGCAGTGGTACAGGCGAATTGCTCGATGAGGTGATTAAATATATTGAAAACAAAGAAGAAACCTATGACGATATTCCTAAGATAGCTATAGTGGGTAAGCCCAATGTGGGTAAGTCTACACTTATAAATACCCTCATTGGAGAAGAGAGACATATAGTAACACCCTTGGCAGGCACAACAAGAGATTCTAATTATACCCGTTACAACAGTTTTGGATTCGATTTTTACCTTATAGATACAGCAGGCATAAGAAAGAAAGGGAAGGTTACAGAGAATATAGAATTTTATTCTGTTATGCGTTCAATAAGGGCTATAGAGGATTCTGATGTCTGCGTGATTTTAATTGATGCGCAGTCGGGCATGGAAGCTCAGGATTTAAATATATTTTCTCTGGCACAACGCAACAATAAAGGCATTGTTATCATGGTCAATAAATGGGATTTGGTCGAGAAACAAACCAATACACATCTCGATTATGAGAAATTAATTAAAGAGAAAATAGCGCCATTTACAGACGTCCCCATATTTTTTATTTCTGCCTTACAGAAACAACGCATCTTAAAAGCTTTTCAGTCGGCTGTGGATGTGTATAAGAGCAAGATACTGAGAATAAAGACATCCGAGCTTAACGAAACATTATTACCTATAGTTCAGAAAACACCGCCACCCATTTATAAAGGAAAGGAAATTAAGATTAAATATATTACCCAACTTCCATTAAGATATCCAAGTTTTGTGTTTTTTTGCAATCTGCCACAGTATGTAAAAGAGAGCTACAAAAGGTTTATCGAAAACCGTATGAGGGAACTTTACAACTTTAAAGGCGTTCCCATTACTATTTATTTTAGGAAAAAATAAAATCTTCTCAATATTACCTCTTTATTTTTCTGTTATTCTTTTGTCCTTTTTTATTCTTATTGCTTAAAACATGAAGCTGTCTGGCATAAGGTGTGGCATTTTGTTTTGAGAAATCATGATTAAGGTACTTAAAATACCCTGCTATGGCTATCATGGCTGCATTATCGGTGCAAAACTGAAAATCAGGAATATGTAATTTCCATTTGAGTTCTTTGCTTAAATCACCAAGCCGTTTGCGTAA
>CAZVOS010000183.1:0-6228 GCA_964628845.1 uncultured Bacteroidales bacterium
GCGTTAAAGTATCAAAATGTCACCCTCCTATTGGCGGAAAGGTGAATAAAGTAAGTATCACATTAAAAAATTAATCATTTTGCTTTCCAAAAAACAAAAAGACAATATACAGAAAGACAGAAAGGGATTTATAATATCAAATAAATCTGTTTGCATCATATTTATTGTGTTTATTTTTGTTTTATATGGAAAAAGCTTATTTAATACCTATGCCCTCGATGATGAGCTGGTTATTTATAACAATAAGACTATAGAAAAGGGCTTTAAAGCCATACCCGAAATTCTTACTTCTTTTTATGCCAACACCGGCAAAATGCAATATGGTTACCGCCCTGTAGTTCAGATAAGTTTTGCTGTAGAATATGGCCTGTTTGGTTTAAATCCTTTTGTAAGCCATCTTATCAACATCTTATTATATACTGCTTTGTGTTGTTTGTTATTTCTTTTTCTGAAAAAGCTTTTTCATAATTACAACATCTTATTCCCTTTAATAAGCACCTTGTTATTTATGTCACATCCTTTGCATACCGAAGTGGTGTGCAGCTTAAAAAACAGGGACGAATTGCTCAGTTTTCTGGGAGGACTATCGGCTGTATATCTGCTTCTTAAGTTTACTGAAAACAAAAAAATATTTTATTTTTTATCGGCCCAGCTTGTGTTGTGGCTGGGGTTCTTTTCCAAACTTTCGGCGCTTACATTCTTGGGCATTATCCCTTTAACACTGTACTTTTTTACGGAAATACCTCTTAAAAAAAATCTTATTATAAGTGGATTAACTGCTTTTATACTGCTTGTATTGTTTTATCTCTCACGCCTGATGCTTCCTGAAGCAGTTCAGCCATTTTCTATCACCGAAAACCCATTGTTTATTGACAATTCATGGGCTATGCGTATAGGGCTGGGTTTTGTTTCACTCTTGTTTTACCTGAAAATGTTTGTGTTCCCTCATCCGCTATTGTTTTTTTACGGTTATAATATGTTTCCTGTTAAGGGTTTAGGTGATATAGAATTATGGTTTTCGCTGATAATCCATGCACTCTTGCTGGGCTGGGCACTATATAAATTCAGAGCAAAGCATCCTTTAAGCTATGCTGTTTTATTTTATTTTATAAGTATATCCATGTTTGCCAACATAGCCACACCTGTGGCCGGTATTGTAGCCGAGAGGATGGCTTTTGCCGCATTGCTTTCGTTCTGCTTGTTGTTGGCTTACGGGCTTTTGTGGTGGCAAAAAAAACTAATTTCAGACACCCATACAAGCCCTGTTTTATCATCAAAAATAATAGTTTTGTTACTTGTTGTGTTAACAGCATACAGCATTAAAACCATAAGCCGCAATGCCGACTGGCAAAACCACAAAACGCTTTTTATTGCGGACATCAAACACCTCAAACAATCGGCTAAGGCCAATTCATTGCTTGCTGGCACTTTGTTCAAGGAAGCCATAGACGACCTTGCTGTAAGCCGCAATGCTGCCAGAAATAAATTAAAAGTGGACTCTGCCCTCTACTATTATCAGCAATCTGTAGATGTGTATCCCAAGTATTCACCATCGTGGAATAATATGGGCTCAATATATTTTGTTTTTTATCAGGACTATAAAAAAGCCATACCCTATTTCGAAAAAGCTATTGAAAGCGACACCAACTATGTAGAACCCTATTTTAACATGGGCTATTCATACGAACTTATTGGCGACACCCCACAAGCCATCATGTATTACGAAAAAACATTGCTCAAGGACAGTGGCTATATAAAAGCATTATCGAACCTGAGTAAAATTTATGAAGCACAACAACAAGAAGAGATGTTTTTCAAACTTAATGAACAGATTATACATAAGACACCCCAATCAGATGTACCCTATATAAACATCAGCAATCATTATCTGATAAGGGGAGATACCATTAAAGCAGTGGAATATATGGAGCTGGCTTTCGAAAAAGCCCCTCAGAACACAGGTTTGATTCAAAACCTCATTATATATTTCGAAACGAAAGGGGATAAAACGAAAGCGGAATTTTACAAATCGAAGTTAGACCTATAAGTACAGGGTCCAAGTATAAATGATATCCTCGCTAAAAACATTTCTTAGATTCGTTTACTTATTGTATTTTTATACCCATAATAAAGATTATTTTATTCATTAATGAGTCATAAGAAAACACATATACATTTTATTGAAGCTCTTATCCCTGTGTTTTTTCTTATAGCAGCCCTTTCTTTTAATGTCTTTGTGTTTAAAGACGAGGCATTAAAGGGTTCAAACCAAATCATTCTTATTTTATCGGCTGTGGTGGCTGCTCTTATCGCATGGCGTAATGGTAATACGTGGATGAGTATGCAGAATGGCATTGTAAAAAGTATCGCATCGGCATTGCCTTCCATACTCATATTGCTCCTTATCGGCTCTTTGGCAGGTACCTGGCTGTTGAGTGGCATAGTGCCAGCCATGATTTATTACGGACTACAGATATTAAATCCCACCATCTTTCTTTTTGCCTCTTGTTTTGTATGTGCTATGGTGTCGTTGATAACTGGCAGCTCATGGTCCACAGCGGCCACCATAGGCATTGCGCTGGTGGGTATCGGCAATACTCTTGGGCTCCATCAGGGCTTGGTAGTTGGTGCCATCATTTCCGGAGCTTACTTTGGTGACAAGATATCGCCACTGTCCGACACCACCAACCTGGCAGCCGCCATGACCGAAACAGACCTCTTTGTACATATACGTTATATGCTGTTTACCACCATCCCCTCTTTTTCTATTGCCCTTATTATTTATTTTATACTGGGTTTCACTGCCACACCTTCCACTTCGGCGACCGATGTAGAAGTTGTATTATCGACCATAAGCACAACTTTTAATATCAGTTGGATGCTTTTTATAGTACCTGCTGTGGTTATTTTTCTTATCGTCAAAAAAGTGCATGCAGTACCTGTATTATTTATTGGTACCATTCTGGGTGCTGTTTTTGCCATCATCTTTCAACCCGATATAGTGCGTGAAGTGGCAGGAGAAGCCAGCGGCTTTAAAGCCATCTATTCAGGGGTTATGAAAGCCATGTACACCCGCATCAGTATAAGTGTTGATAATGAACTGGTTAAAGACCTTTTTACTGCAGGTGGCATGTCGGGCATGCTTAACACCATCTGGCTTATTATTTCTGCCATGACTTTTGGAGGTGTGATGGAAGGTACCGGACTGCTCAATGCCATTACCGAAAAATTGCTGAAAGTTGCCAAAACCAGGGGCTCGCTTATTGCCTCTACTGCAGGCACCTGTGCCTTTCTCAATACTACGGCTTCGGACCAATATCTTTCAATCATCATACCAGGTAAAATGTATGCAGAGGCCTTTAAAAAAATGAAACTCAAATCGGAAAACCTGAGCCGTACCCTCGAAGATTCAGGCACTGTTACCTCCGTTCTTGTACCATGGAATACATGCGGGGCTACTCAATCAACTGTGCTTGGCGTTGCTACTTTTGTTTATGCCCCTTATTGTTTTTTTAATATTATAAGCCCCCTCATGACCATGCTTTACGGTTATTTAGGGTTCAAAATAAGATATATTAAAGAAGAAGTTCTAGAGAAAGAATAATTAAAATCAAACTATTGATTTTAATTATTTAAATGTGAAAAATAATCGAAAAACCATGTTTTGAATATTTTGTCCTGTCATTTGGGGGGCTAAGACAAAGGTTATGATTTCGGTATTTTGAAATAATAATATCCAATAAAAGAAATATTAGCCATACTTTTCAGAATAACCGTAGAATAGATAAGACCCCAAATTCCCCAGTGAGTAATGGAAATATAATCGAAAATCACATTCAAAATTCCTACTGTTACAATAAAATACATACCCCAGCGTGCATGCCCTGTAGCTATCGCTATAAGTGGAATAAATCCATTAAGCATATTTGAGAAAAATAAAACCAGCATAATACGACCCATCTTGTGCAGCTCAAAAGTATTGTACTTGGGGAAAAATAATTCAAAAATTAAGGGTAAAAAATAATACAATATAAGACAAATTATAATACTGCCTAGTAAAGAAAATACTATCGAAAATTTAAGCTTATGGCGTATCCATGTGTAATTCTTAAGGGTGTAGTGCTTTGTGAAATCGGGAGATATAACGTGACCTATTATGGTATATGGCATCATTATAAAAGTGAGAAATCGGAAAATAATTTCATAATAACCGACTTCGGTATAATATTCAAAATAACCCAGAAAAAGCACATCTACCTGTGTGCTTAAAAACATGAAAATACCTATAACTCCAATAATAAGGGCATATCTTATAGTGGAAGAGAATATATCTTTATTGAACTTGAGTGGGATATACCCATATTGAAAACTAAGCCCTATAAGTATGAGTAAATAAAAAAGATTTTGTGAGTAAAAAGCCCCTTTAAGTCCATAGAATTTTATTAAAAAATAAAATCCAATAACACTGATAATGCCTGTTATAATAGTTAAATAAGATAGCTCACGAAATCTTTTTAAACCTCTGAAAACACCATCGAATAAAGAGGTGAGAGGCACAAGAAAAAACAGGGGACACAAATACAACATATTATTGTATTGCCCACCAAAAAAAAAGTAATTCAATAATAATGAGATTATTGTAACAGTAATACCAGATAACAAAATAAGGATGATACTGTTAGATAGCAAGGACTTGATATGTGTTTTGTTAATGGTGTCATATTCTGCCGTATATTTACTGGCTGCCATCGAAATGCCAAAATCAACAAACAGGGCTAAAAAAAAAGTAATTTTTAAAATATAATTATAATAGCCAAAATCTTCTTTAAGCAGGAAAAAACTGGCCAGGTAGAATATAACATAAGAAAACCCATTACGGGCTATTATCTGAAGCGAACGCCAGAAAATATTCAACAAGGTTTGTTTATATGTAAACAGTTTTTTATACAAATTGCATTTTTTCTAATTGTTCAATAAATTTCTGGGTGAGAACATCATAATTATAATAATCAACTATTTTCTCATAGCCCGTATTACTCAGAAATGACCTGCGTTCAGGGTTATCCATTAGAAAACGTATCTGCTTTATCCATTCTTCTTTATTTTTGGCAAATAAAATACAATCACTGCCAGTTTGTTGTAGTTCAAATGTGGGTGTGGCTACTACAGCTTTACGGGCTGCCCAGTAATCAAAAAGCTTTACAGGACAGGTCGAATCATTCAATAAGTTGTTTTTTAAAGGAATTATCCCTATGAAGCTGTCTTTTAACAAGCGGGCTGTTTCCTTGTGCGAAACACTGCCCATTATATGTATGTTGTTGTGTTGTTTGGCTTTTTCAGAAAGTGCTTCAAGTAATTCACCAGTGCCATAAATATGGAGTGTGATGTTAGGCAATTCAGAAAAAACATCAAATAAAAGTTCAAAATCATACCAGTCCCGAAGATGAGCAATAAAATTTATTAAATTCATTTTCTTATTTTCATGCAGACTGTTTATATCCTCTCTAAAACTATTTTCAACCCCATTGGGCAACAGAAAAGCCCTTTTATGTGTCAACTTATATAATTGGAGTTGCTTATGACTTATTGAGGCAATAGCAAAAGAGAATTTTTTAATAATGGGCTTAATAATATATTTCCATGTTTTATGTGGTATGAAAGCTTGGGGTACATTATCCCAGTCATCGCTTACATTAAAAATAAAATGTATTTTATTAAAATAACAATACATACAGGGAATTAATCCCATCAGATGGTCGTAACAAACCACAACATCTGGCTTATGTCGGGCAATCTGACGGGTGTTATTAATATTTTCATAGATAAAGGAAATGAACGATTTGCGTCTTCTAAAAAATCGTTTAATAATTTTTAGTTTGTCATCTGAACCATTGTCCGATAAATCATGAAAACGTTTGTTCTTTTGCCAGTTTTTATATTTCACCGGCTCGGCATACATCACTTCATACCCCTCTTTTGCCAATGATAAAGCCAATAGCTGATTTTGCAGCTTGTAAAAATTCCATACCACAGGCGAGAGAAATAAAAAACGCATAACTGTCTTTTTAGTCTTTAATCATGTTCTCATTATCTGTAATAATATCTCAGTGAATTCAGGTATAATCATTTCTTTGTTATGATGTTCTTTTACATAATTCAAAGCCACATCACTGTATTGTTTATATAGTTCATTGTCGTCAAGCAATTCATTAAATTTTTTATGCATGA